>JBIOZE010000029.1:0-31164 GCA_044870745.1 Nitrososphaeraceae archaeon
GGCAATAGTATTATTAGGAAACAAAGACTCGGGGAATGTAACAAGTCTTTGACTAAAGCAAATATCCTGCTAATCGATGATGAACGTGACGAATTGTTTGTTTTGGAAAAATTTTTGACCATGGAAGGATTTGGGGTAAAGTCCTTCTCCAATTCCAACGAAGCGTTGCAGCATTTTGCGAGTGTAAATCCTTCATATTATGACCTAATAGTAAGTGATATTAGAATGCCAGGCATTAATGGTTTTGAACTTTATTTAAAACTAAAGTCTATTAGTAACGATGTGAAAGTGGTATTTGCTACATGTCTAGAAGTAGCTGATGAGATTTTATCTCTAATGCCAACTGTAAATCATCATCAAATTATCAAAAAACCAATTGAACAGAACGTTTTCGTTGAATTTGTGAATATGAATTTGGCCAGCCCCTGACAACGTAATTCACATGCTCGCAATTCATAAAGTTCCTTACCATGTTAGTGCATTACCAAACGCGGCTCTAAGTTTCTTGAAAGTGTTCAAGCATTTGTCAGTATCGAAAGTCTTGTCGTCGTATTCAATGGCATTTAGAGGTGGGTATATCACCTTGCCGCACAGAACACAGACTCTCGCGTCCACATGTATGTAAGCTTACTATCACTTATTAACACACGATTGTGATCTAGCCCTTTGCGATATACTTTGCTGACCGCGACCGCGATTTAACACAGGGTGCTGCTGAGCCAGCATGCGGCGATATATGGAAAATGCTTTTAATATAACCATTGGTTTAGTAACGGTGGTTGAGCACTACAGAAAAACTCTCAATGATTATTTTCATGGGAGCGGGTTTGTGGTTATTATCGATAATTACCTATCATTCAGATATGGCGGGCGCTCAATCTGATGAGAATAATCTAACTAGTCAATCTTCATCGGTATTAAACGAGAAGGGCCTGGAACTTCTTAATTCAGGAAGTTACAATGAATCTTTGGCATACTTTGATAACGCATTATCGGTATCCCCAGATAATGCCAAAATATTGGATAACAAAGGCTTTGCTCTCTACTCTTTGGGAAACTTCTCAGGAGCCCTTTATTACTACGATAAAGCTTTGGCGATAGAACCCAATTACACCACAGCGTCCAATGACAAAGAGGCGGCTCTTTTAAGACTCGGCAATCAACTTCTGAAGCCAGGTAGCTATTCTGATGCCATTGTATATTACGATAGAGTTCTAGCGATAAATGCTAGTAATCCTCACGCATTGAACAACATAGGATTTGCTCTTTACTCATTGGACAATTACTCTGCGGCTATCCCGTATTATGACAGGTCCTTGGCTATAGAACCAAACAACCCTGTAACACTCAATAACAAAGGTCTTGCTCTATATTATTTAGGCAATTCCTCAGGGGCTTTGCCATATTATGACAGAGCCCTAGCCATTAATCCCAACTATACTGATGCGTTGGTAGACAAGGCTGTGGCTTTAAATCAACTAGGCAATAGTTCAGAGGCACTCCCATTTCTTGATAAGGCCCTAGTCTTGGACCCCGACCACCCTGGCGCCTTGAATACCAAGGGAATGGCCCTTGAATCGTTGGGGAAATATAGCGAAGCCATAACTTTTTTTGATAAATCATTAGCTCTACAACCCAACAACCCAACAACATTAATCAACAAAGGCTTTACTCTACATGAGGCAGGAAAAAGCGATGAAGCACTAACTTACCTTGACAGGTCTTTGGCAATAGTACCCAACTCCACGACTGCGCTTAATAATAAAGGAGTGGTGCTTCTAGAAACAGGAAAAAATGATGAGGCGTTAACCTACTTTGATAGGGTTTTGGCTTTAGACCCGAGAGATGTTGACTCATTAAATAGCAAAGGCGTTGCTCTTGCCAAATTACATAACTATTACGAGGCAAACAAGTATTTTGATAAAGCGTTAGCAATAGACCCCGGCTATGGTCCTGCGCTAAGAAGTAAACAGAAAATTCTTGATTTCTTGAAATAAGATAACTAACAATAGCAACTGCGAAGATAGTAAAAATCAAAATCACTAATTTTTTAGAATTACTCTGGTGTAGTTTACAGGCGTCCTGTTCGGGGTCTAAAAATTAGAGTCAAATATGATTCACAAACGGCCAAATGTACCTTTTGTGTGTAACTCTAAGTGATAGTCAGTATGCTTCATTCAAGGTTCAATCTATCACCAATTCCAATGGATTCAATGAAAATTTGTCCATTAGACTACAAATAACTCGTTCGTATCATTGCTTGCATAAATTGTTATATTAATGGGCTATGTAGTTATTCTAAAATGCCTGCGGGTAAACAAGCAGGGGATTATTCACCGATAGTCCAACTTTCACCTATTTCTAATATTAATAAAGTGGCCGTAGTAGGTGACATCGACATTACTAACGATTCTACAAAAGTCATCAATAAAATGAAACAAGCTACACAGCTAATTTTTCTTAATGGTGATTTCTCTTATGATGAAAGTAAGAAAGATACCAAAGATTGGTTTTCTACTTTATTGGGAGATTATTCTGGGAAAATACTTGGTTCGCTGGGCAATCATGATGTGGGTCTAAGAGAACTGTATAAAGAATTATTTCAACAGAATCAATGGACATATTCAATTGACATTGGTAACGTTCACTTCCTCATTTTGAATACCCAACGATGGAGTTCTGGCACCCGAACTTCCACTGATGAAATTGAATCTGATATAGATGCAGCTATTGGAAGGGGAATGAAATTCCTAATAGTTCTTCAGCATGTAGCATTGAAGGGACATATAAAGACAACTAGCAAATATTTCTATGTTAAGATAGCTGATTGGGAAGATATTTACAAAGATAAGAAAGTAGAATTAATCATCTCAGGACATGCTCATAATTACCAACGATTTCCAAAAAATACCGATGGTAATACATATTTAACAGTAGGAACCGGTGGCGCTGAATTTACAGGACTTCAATTTACATCAGGTTTGTCAAAGTACTTCAAGAAAAAACATGGTTATTTGATGATAGAAAATATTGGAGAAGAATCTCTAAACATTCGCTTCTTAGACAAAACAGGTACTGAACAAGATTCATTTGCAGTCACTTCTAACAGATAAATAGCCAGTCAAGATTTCAGCGATTTTAAAACACAACATTGTATTGGGTTGTTTAAATGCCTGCCATGGTTGTATAGGCTATCCAGTAGGAATAGAATTAGTCTAATTGAACTTACTAATTCATAAGTTCAGAATATTACACTTGTTAAATTGTGATCGTCTATTTTTCATTTTTGAATATCCATGGCTGGTCCGCTGGAACGATATTTATCGAATATTACCAAGAATTTATGAAAAGATGGTTGAGTTACAGGGAATATGGAATATATGAATAAACCCATTTAACAGAATTGATTAAATTGGTGATGAGCTAGACAGTCAAAAGAGTTAACTTGAACTATGGAATAACCATTTGCTGTATTGTGTGTATTGTTACCATGGGTACTTTCACGGCCAATGCTCAGCCGTCATTTAAAGACTCTAGTCTACAAGCCAAGATCGTTGCCGAAGGATTGAATTCACCTACTAGTATGGCTTTTGTCGACGCGAATAAGATTTTGGTATTAGAGAAAAATTCGGGACAAGTTCGCCTCATATCCAACGGTGTACTCCAGACTGAACCCGTCCTTAAACTTAGGGTGGACCACACAACATTAACTTGTTGTAGAGGTTTGTTAGGTATTGCGGTCAGAAACTCAACTTCTAATACTTTCGTCTTCTTGTACTTTTCAGAATTACTGGAAGATGGGTCTGTAAGGAATAGAGTTTATAGATACCAATGGAGCGATGATTCCCTAATTCGCCCAGTTAGAATTCTAGATTTACCCGCCGAACCTGGTCCAAACCATCCAGGCGGCAAGTTAGTATTTGGCAATGATAATTACTTGTATACCATAATAGGAGACCTAAACAATGATGGCCTATTACAGAATTCAAATGGGGAAAGGTTCACTGATACTTCTGTAATAATAAAAATTAATCCTGCAAATGGGAAAGGCCTCGAAAATAATCCATTTTTTAGATCAGGTTTAGGTGAGAACACTAAAAAATATTATGGCTATGGCATAAGAAACAGTTTCGGGTTAGCAATTGACCCAATTACAGGCCTCTTATGGGACACAGAAAATGGAGACAAGGATTTTGATGAGATAAATTTAGTTCAACCAGGGTTTAATAGCGGATGGAATAAGTTGATGGGTCCCATGGCCGAGAGTGATGTCAAAGTAAATGATTTAGTGAATCTACCAAATTCAAAATATGTCGACCCAGTTTTTAGTTTTGCACCATCATTAGGAGTAACAGGTATAGAATTCTTCAACTCAGGTAATCTAGGAGAGAAATTCCGAAATAACATATTTGTGGGCGACATAAATAACGGAAATCTGTACTTTTTTAAGGTTAATTCAGCTAGAAATGGATTCGAATTGGATTCCCAAAAATTCGGCCTGACAGACTTGGTTGCTAACGGAAACAATGAACTAGCTAAAATTGTTTTGGGAACAGGGTTCCAGGGAATTACCGACATTAAGACAGGTCCGGATGGTTTTCTGTATGTTCTAACATTCGATGAAGATGCTGGCGGTGATGGTAAGATTTACAAAATTATCAAATCCTAAATATTTGCATATTTCTGTCAGGATTAGAATTACGTCAAAATTGGCATGCTGGCTCTTCCTCACTTAAGTTACCTATTATTCATCGGGACTATCTACCACCGTAAATCGCTCTGCGAAAATTGGACTTTCCTTTGCCATTTTAGTAAATACATCAGTACTCTCAAGCTCAAGCCTAGCATCTATTATTATAGAGTATATCTGATGTTGACTTTGGATACACATATTTTCCCTTATATCTGAAAAATTAATCAGCGCCGTGATGAACACGCCTTGATATTATCGCACTAGAAATTAATGGTATGTATGTTAAAAATGAGTCCATGTCATTCAGGTTGCACGGAATAAGTTACGTTTTTGGCATAAATTGGAGTACGATTTTCTGCTGTTTTATATTTGAATGAAATGGCTTTATGCCATCAGATTAATTAATAGGTGTTGAAATTATATGGAAATACGATGCCTAGTTATGAAGCTGCTCTGAAAGGGGTCATTTGATCTGAAAGCTGCAAGAATCATTACACCAAGAAAGCCCTTAGAAGTAAAAGAGATTGACCGACCAAAACCAAAAGGTTCACAAGTTCTTATCAAAGTCCAATCGGCAGGTGTCTGTCATAGTGACATCCACTTGTGGGATGGCGGTTATGAAGGTCCTGAAGGACAATTTTTAAGTGCTACAGAAAGAGGAGTAAAATATCCGCTAACTCCAGGACACGAAATAGCAGGACTTGTAGAAGATCTGGGCGAGGAGGCGTCTTCGGCAATGAAAGGAAGTATTGGTAAAAATGAAAAAGTATTGATTTACCCTTGGATAGGCGAAGGGCTTTGTCCTGCTTGTAGAGTTGGTCACGAAAACCTGTGTGATAAACCAAGGTCACTGGGTGTCTACGCTGAGGGTGGATACGCAGAATACGTATTGGTACCAAATTACAGGTATCTGATCAAAGTGGATGCAGGTGATCATGATTTAAACATGGATTCTATTGCTACTTTATCTTGTTCCGCACTCACAGCTTATGGAGCGGTAAAGAATGCCAGTTTGGGACCAAATGATAATGTAGTCATTGTAGGAGCAGGTGGATTAGGATTAATGGCTATCCAACTTGCAAAAGCAATTACAGGAGCCAGAATAATTGCTACAGATTTAAATGATGGCAAGTTGAAACTCGCAAAAGAAAATGGGGCAGACAATATTATCAATTCAAAAAAGGAAGATGCTGTAAAGGCTGTCATGGAATTAACTGATAATTTAGGAGCAGATGCAGTGATTGACTTTGTAAATGCATCTAAAACAGTAGAGACTGATATGCAATTTCTTAGAAGGAGAGCAAAGTTAGTGTTGGTTGGGCTCTTCGGTGGTGAGCTAAAGTTAAACCTAGTTACGATGCCATCAAGGGCATACAAGTTAATTGGATCATACACAGGAAATATGATGGACCTAATAGAGCTTGTGTCACTGGCAAAGAGAGGAGTAATCAAACCCGTTATTTCAAATCGATTCAAGCTAAATCAAGCAACTGAAGCTCTGAAAATGTTGAAAGAGGGCAAAATTCTTGGTAGGGGGGTAATAAATCCTTGAACACAGTAACGGAACTGAAGACAATAAATCCTGCAACAGAAGAGATTATCAATCGATACCAGATAATGACAAAGGAGCAGATAAACGATAGAATAGAGAAAGCACGAAAAACATTTCAAGATTGGAAGGGTGATATAGATAAAAGGACAGAACATCTCTACGCATTTGCTAAAGAGCTTCGAAAAAACAAAGAACAACTTTCCATTACCGCTACTCGAGAGATGGGGAAAGCAATAAAGGAAGCCAGATCAGAAGTAGACAAATGTGCATGGGTAATGGAATACTATGCAGATAATGGAAAAGTTTTTTCAACCGACGAGGTCGTTAATACAGACGCAAGAAAAAGTACAATAACATTTCAACCCATCGGCGTAATAGGTAGTATTATGCCATGGAATTTTCCTTACTGGCAGGGTCTGAGATTTGCAGCACCATCACTAATGGCTGGTAATGTCATCATTCTAAAACCAGCAAGTGCTACAATGCAATGTGGAATTGAAATCGAAAAGACATTTGATAAAGCTGGAGTACCAGAAGGTGTATTTCAAACTGCTGTTGGAGATTCTACCATCGCAGAGATAATTATTGATTCCAGTGGTGTTAATGCAGTAACATTTACAGGAAGTGTTCCGGTGGGGGCTAAGGTAGCCCAGAGAGCAACTTCGCTGCTAAAGAAGACAGTTCTTGAGTTAGGAGGAAGCGATCCCTTCATAGTTTGTAAAGATGCAGACATTGAAAAAGCATCGACAGGGGCGGTAAAAGGACGTTTTATTAATTGTGGGCAGAGCTGCATAGCATCAAAGAGATTTATCGTAGTAAAGGATGTAGCAGAGGAGTTTACAGAAAAGTTTGTTCAAAAGACGGAAAAACTCAAAGTCGGAGATCCGCTTTCTGACGATACTGATCTAGGGCCAGTCGTTAATGCCAAAAGCCTAGAAAATATGGAGGGAATTGTTAGCAGGACTATCAAAGCGGGAGCAGAGCTCCTAACAGGTGGAGAAAGAGCCAATAGCAAAGGATACTTTTTCCGCCCAACAATTTTTGATAAGGTACTTCCTGAGATGGAAATAGCACAAGAAGAAGTATTCGGTCCTATAGCACCTATTATTACTGCTGACAATGAAGAGGATGCTATGAAGATTGCAAATTGTTCTAAATTTGGTCTAGGAGCTAGCATATGGACTCAGGACTTAGAGAAAGCCCAGAGATTATCAGAATTGGTAGAATCAGGAATAGTTACTGTAAACAGTATGGTAATTTCAGATCCTAGGGTTCCCTTTGGCGGTATAAAGAATAGTGGATTTGGTCGGGAACTATCTAGATTCGGGATGCTCGAGTTTGTCAACATAAAGTCTGTTAGGTTCTACGATCAACTAATTTACAATCATCATGTGGAGTAGGGCACATGGCGATACGTGAAGCAAGTACTATCAACACGAATAATCGTTCGAGATCCTCCGATAAATCCGATCAAGAGAAAACTGAGGCTAATAAATCTATGTCACAGAATATTCCCTCACCATCATCTTCAAGCAAGAGCGAAGTAATTGAAAATGTATTGATACTTCAAGGTGGAGGTTCTTTGGGTGCTTTTGGCTGTGGTGTTTTCAAGGCCCTATGCGAAAAGAATGTAAAGATCAATATAGTTGCAGGGACATCGATTGGTGGGGTTAATGCTGCTATCATAGCTGGTGGCAAAGATGGGAATCGACCAGAACAATTACTCGAGCAATTCTGGTTAGAGCTCTCCGACGGTTTTGTAGACCTGGAAAATATCGATCCTTTCTTAATCCCGTACACGGAAAGGCTGATGTCGAACTTTCATTATTTCTCTCGACCAGGAACGCAACAATCCAAGAATGAATCTAAAAGAAAGGTTGAAGAATATACGAGAACAGCCAAAAGAGCCTTTTTGAGCTCTGCGATGTTTGGAAATGATAAGATGTTTAAGGCAAGATGGCGACCAGAATACGCCTTAACTGATCCACAATATTTTGAACCTGAAAAGTGGACTTATCTTTATGATCACTCTCCATTAGCAGTAACTTTACAACGATATATTGACTACGATAAGTTGAAGCCAAACGGAAATTCTAATTCACGTCTTATAATAACTGCAGTTAACGTACTGACTTCTGAGCCACTGACTTTTGATAGTAATATGCAATCAATATATCCAAAACACATTCTAGCGACATGTGGATACCCTGTGTATAATTTTCCATGGGTGGAGGTAGAAGAGGGAGTATATGCATGGGACGGCGGTCTGCTTAGCAACACTCCATTAAGAGAGGTAATAGATGCTTCACCTGTAATAGACAAGAAAATATTCCTGGTGGAAAACTACCCGAAAAGAATTAGCAGCCTGCCAGATAACTTGGCTGAGGTCTATCATAGAACAAGAGACATTATCTTTTGTGACAAAACACTTAGTACTGTTCAGATCTCTAAGGCAATTACAAGCTACCTTCGATATATTGATGAATTATATCAAACTGTCGAAGAATATGTCGACTTGACAAAAATAGATAAGGACCTAATTAAAAAAATTCGCAGAAAGTATAAAAAGTATAAGCAGGACACAGGGGCCGAGATAAAAGGCGTCTACTATATCTCACGAGAAGAGCCAGTTCATTCCATTTACGAAAATGCTGATTTTTCACCGAAGGCTATTAAAGATTCAATCAGAGAGGGGGAGGCGAAGACAGCCAAAATTCTCGAACAAATGGAGAAGAATAAGTAGAAAGGGATTACTGGGTGCTAATGTTTGTAATAGCAGAAAGGTTCAACAGATTGGTCACAGTTAGGGCTAACTGTGAGCAGATGATTTGAAAAAACTCAGCCCCGTAAAGTTATGATTAGAACATGAGTATGCTCCCTAAAGAGAAGCATACCTCTTCTCCATGGATAACGCTCGCAATTCTAAGCGGTCTGGGTATCATTGCTATGTCTGCCGAAACAATGGTATTGCCAGCTATTCCTGATTTCATTATAGATCTTCATATCTCATATCAAGATTCATCTTGGATCCTAGCTGTTATTCTCGTCACGGGAGCTGTTATGACTCCTATTTCTGGCAAACTATCGGATATCTATGGCAAAAAGAAAGTTCTGCTAATAATACTAGCAAATTACATTTTGGGTCTTTTTCTCGGATCATTGGCAACGAGCTTATTTTCGCTCCTTGCCGCTAGAGTATTGCAAGGAATTGGAATTTCAATGTTCCCTATAGCCTTCAGTATTCTAAGAGACAAGTTCCCACCAAAGAGGCTTGCGATAGCTCAGGGCATATTCAGCTCTACATTATCTGGGGGTGCTGTAATAGGTTTGATTATAGGCGGAAGTATAGTCGATAGCTTTGGATGGCGAGCGACATTCTCCTTCTTGGTACCAATTGCAGTAATACTCTTTGCAGTAATCGCCAAATTTGTTCATGTCAAAGAAACAGAACAGGCGCAATTAGTATCAGATAAAGCTTCTGAGTTTTGTTGCAGGTTCACTCATGTTAGACAAGATATATTATTGACTGAGAATGCAAATACATATACTAGTAACACTACCAGTAACAGTTACGGCAAAGGCAAACAGGAATTAAGCAAGAGCATCGATATAAAAGGAGTCGTATCACTGTCGGCTGCTGTCGTCTGTTTTCTTATTACCCTTCAGCTCTTGGAAAAGACAAGCGGTACTGACTTTATACAGATTATCATTTTTTCAATTGCATCAATTGCCTCAGCATTCGCATTTGTAGCCATCGAGAAGAAGGCATCATCTCCTTTAATAAATTTCAAGTTATTGAAGGACAGAACAATACTCTCCGCAAATATCATCAATATGACAGTAGGATTAACAGCACTTATGGTGGTGTATCAAACGCTTCCTATCCTAATACAAAGTCCATCCCCTGTGGGATTTGGTGGAGACGCATCGAGCATAGCGATTGTTCAACTGCCCTATATGATCGTCTCCCTGTTATTCTCGGTAGCCTCTGGCTTTATAGTATCTAAATTTGGAAATTTGAAACCGACCACTATTGGTACTATCGTTACCACTATGGGTTTCTTTGTCCTTTTCCTTTATCATTCAACAGAATCTTCCATAGCCGCAGTTCTAGTCATTGTAGCGATTGGATTAGCCTTAATGCAGATAGGTTCTGTGAATATTGTTCTTACTTCGACCCCAAAGCAATTCAGCGGAATATCGCTGGGAATGAATCTTTTAATTTATCTTATAGGATCTTCGGTAGGTCCAGTCATTGCAGGCATTTATTTGCAAGCAAATCAGATATCTGTGCCATCAGTAACGGACAGTCTTTCGAACTCGTTTCCATCGCCAGAGTCATATAACCTAGTCTTTCTCACCGCGGCCTTAATATCAGTGTCATCAATCATATTTGCGATTCTTCTGAACAGAAGTGTGATCAAGTCTAAAGATATAAGGAAGTAGCTGTTTCATGTTAACCAAGATCATCAATTTTCCCAAGTAGATCACGTGAAGCCTTCAAACTTAGTAGTTTAATGTATTTGCTCCAAGGTTTTAAAAACTATTTTACAAGCGGTCACTTCAGACAATCCCGAATTCAGATATGTAGTAGGAAAGGATGCTAACATGACGTTAGAATCAAAAAGAAATATGTCAGACAGGGAATTTCAGGACATGATCATGAAACAGATTAATATTTAGATATGGATAGAGTGGCTGTCGTGACGGGGCAGCTCAAGTAGAATAGGTTATGAAACATCTCTATTGTTGGCAAGTGCATGTAAATAACAATAATAATAACAATAATAATAATAGTATGATTAATCCAAGTCTGAATCGCTCGACGGAATGAATTCGTCCTTGTTGTTATTTGTTAAAAGTAAAGCATGAAAAAATTCCTGGGGTGGAAGGTGAATTACTTATTTGTTACCAGTTGTCTATCACTACTATTCTCGTTAGCAATATGAGAAGGCAATAAAAAGTATAAGGCAGTTGGACTCCTCTAGAAATTTTAAATAGAACAGACCATAAGCAGGTATGATGAATATTGAGAGAAACTCATTATTTCATTCATCAACGTCAATGATAATCACAATTATCATAATTACAACTAGTATCGTTTTACTTGAAATTTGTTTGAATAATCTTAATACTGCTTTAGCCCAACAACAGCAGGAAAACAAAAGCTTGGTTGGAGCTGGTGTTCATTCACCTGAACTTGAATTCGAAAAGAACCCTGATAATCTGGGGAACGCTTCCCAATCGCGAGTAACTCATCCGGTAATGGCAACTGGAATGATGGAAAATCATACAATAACAACCATTAAGCTTGATGCTAGCAAATTCCAGCAAATTGACAAGTCACAATTTACAAAGGCGCCTGAATTTGCTCAAATCAGTGGTTACATTAATACACCCAATGGTAGCCCGATTACACTTTCATCCCTTAAAGGAAAAGTAGTGTTAGTATACATTTGGACATATACATGCATTAACTCGATTCGTCCAATGCCATACATTGACGATTGGAATCAAAAATATTCAAAGAACGGATTAGTAATTGTAGGTGTTCATTCACCTGAATTTCAATTCGAGAAAAACTATACCAATGTGAAGGATGCTGTTCAAAGATTTGGAATAACCTATCCTGTGGTACTAGACAGTGAGCATGGAACTTGGAACGCATTTGGAAATAACTATTGGCCCAGGTTCTACTTGATTGATTCACAAGGATATTTAAGATTTGATCATATTGGTGAAGGGGACTATGATCAAATAGAAAAATCAATCCAGTCGCTATTGGCTGAACGTGCCGCTCTGATGGGTGAAAAAGAAATAAGTTTCGATGCAAATCCAAGAGCACCAATCAAACCGGGAAGTTTGTATTATGTTGATTTAAGGCAGAAAACAACACCCGAAATATACATAGGTTATAAAACAGCCAGAAATGAGCTTGGAAATCCTGAAGGCTTTAAACCAGATCAGACAGTTTCATACACAATCCCATCAACCACAAATTTTAAACCTCACGTTGTATACCTCCAAGGCGAGTGGAAAAACAATCCTGATAATATGGAATTACAAAGTGATACTGGACGCATTGTTTTGGTATATTATGGAAAGTCTGTAAATATAATAGCAGGGGGAAATGGTAGCGGAGTTGTTTTTAATGATAAAGAAAGAGAAGAAGGAGCAGCGGCAGCGGCAGCACCATCAAACAACTCACTAGGCGAGGATTTATCACCGGATGGTAACTTCAGAATTGACGGACAAAGGCTGTATAATTTAGCTATACATGACAACTACACTGGTCATACTGTCGTAATTAATGTTAAAGGAAATGGATTTCAATTCTATACCCTTACTTTCGGGTAGATGAAGAAACGATACGACAATATCAAGACCTTATTGATAGGAATCAGCCTTTTTCCTGCCATCTAATACTTGTAGGTTATACTAATGAGTGGTATAATCATCATGAACAATAATATACCCAATCTCTGAAAGATTAGAAAAATATAGAAAGACGCACAAGAACTACCTACAGAATCTGCCTTAATTAACTAATTAGTCAATTATTATCATTTTTTACCTGGGTCATTTGGATGTGGACTAAGAGCTGTGATGTTTACTTTCATCCAGACATGTAGGGGTAGCGAAGTCAGAATTTGTTGGATTTCTGCCTCATCATTGGCACTGAACAGACCAATGCTTCGCCATTCTCCTGGACCAAGTGGTGGGCGCCAGAGACGTACCAAGTGGCCTGCCTTGGCTAATTCAGCGGCTCGCACTGCCTCTGCGGCACGCCGATTATCTATTTCTTCTTGGCTAGTTCCTTCAGGAACCGTAGTGACTAAATCGACTAGGAATTCCATGAATGTATAATCTCGCTCGTGGGGATTTAGCCATTTCTATCCACCAAGTAAAGGCAACATTATAACCTAGCCATGGTAAGAAACTGGCAAGTGGCTAAAGCGGAAAAAGAGCGTCGCGCTACATGGCTAGAGCTCTTCTATGATTTAGTTTTTGCTGCTGCCGTTGCTGAAATAGGCGTAAGTCTGTACGTTAACTATACAACGCTTTCTTCGTTCCTAGGCACGGTAGCATTATTCTTTCCTGTTTGTTGGGCGTGGTACGGTGTCACATTCTATTCAGCCAGATTCGAAACTGATGACTTTGTTCACAGAATACTAATACTGCTGCAGATGGCCGGAGCTGCGGCGCTTGCACTCAATATTCATGGTGCCCTAGGTGAAACATCGTCTAATTTCGCCATATCCTACGCTGCATTAAGAGGTCTTCTAGTAATTGAGTACTTGAGAGCTGGGAGTAGAATTCCCGCAGCTCGTCCATTGGCATATAAATATGCAAAAGGATTCTCTATTACTGCATCAATATGGCTCATCTCGGCTTTTATCCCTGCACCTGAACGCTTCATACTTTGGTCATTGGCACTTGGTATAGACGTGGCAATCACAATTTTTATTGGCCGAAAGCATTTGCAGTTAGCCCCGAATATTTTCTATTTGCCTGAGCGGATGGGACTGTTCACATTAATAGTACTTGGAGAGACCATCTTTAATCTTATACATAGTCTTAGTGGCTATAGCTGGGACATAGAGTCAACTATTTCTATGGGAGCTGGACTGACCATTGCTTTCAGTTTATGGTGGCTATATTTTGATAAAATTGATGGGTCTATAATTCGTAAGTTTCGTGATGAGGCCAAGAGTGGTCTTTATATCACGTGGATATACACACACTTTCCTCTAGTTGTAGGATTATGTTCCACGGCTGCAGGCATAGGTCATCTGGTTTCAGCTGACCAGAATACGTTTTTACCTTATTTAGATGAATTATTAATCTGCGGGTCTGTTGCTCTTTGTTTATTTTCTATTGGGGTTATACACCTTTGTATTTCTTACGCAAGTGGAGAAAGGAAACCACAACTACAATTATCAGTTTACAGATTCATTGCTGGCGTTACAATAATCCTTATTCCTATTCTAAAACTTCAAATGTTACCAGTATTTTTGATACTGATTGTAGGTACGATTTGCATAATACTGATATTACTTGATCTAAAACATCATCCGCATCATCGCATTCCTAATTTTTGAATATTAGATTTGTTTCCTATTCTTGAAGAACTTTATGAATAAACGATATTGCAATTGAGCCTTCGCCGACCGCCGAAGCAACGCGCTTAACGCTGCCGCTTCGAACGTCACCCACTGCAAAGACACTAGGCAAGCTGGTTTCAAGCAAGTAAGGAGGACGTGCAAGGGGCCATCGTGTGGTGCCAAGATTTTCTGGCGAGAGATCAGTACCTGTCTTAATGAAGCCCTTATCGTCCAATAGAACGCAGCCATCCAACCAACGAGTGTTTGGAGTGGCACCAGTCATGAGAAACACATGTCTTATTTTGTGTTCCTCAGACTCCTCCGTTTGATTGTTTCGCCAGCGAACAGATTCGAGGTGATCTCCTCCATCTAGTTTCGAGATCTCAGTATGGGTATGAACTACTATCGAAGAAGTATCTTCGATCCGCCGAATCAGGTACCGCGACATATTGTCCTCCAATCCGTTAGACCTTACAAGCATATGCACACGTTTTGTCGATTGCGCCAGAAATACTGCAGCTTGACCTGCCGCATTTCCTCCACCTACCACAATCACTTCTTCTCCACTACACAGCTGCGCTTCCATAAAAGTTGCGCTATAATAGATACCAGCGCCTTCAAAGCGCGGTAACTCTTTGCATTGTGGCTTTCGATACTCTGCACCTGTTGCAATAACGATAGCCCGTGTTAAAACAGGTGGACCTTTCTCGACCGCAACCTCGTACGGTTTGTGGTCGCAGACAAGTCGTGTGACCTTGTTGATGAGCATGACCGCGCCAAATTTTTGTGCTTGATTGTAAGCTCGACCTGCAAGCTCTTGACCGGAAATCCCTGTGGGAAATCCTAAATAATTTTCTATCCTTGAGCTTGAACCTGCCTGACCACCCGGCGAACCTGTCTCCAGTACCAGAACATCAAGTCCTTCGGAGGCGCCGTATACTGCAGCCGCCAGGCCTGAGGGGCCAGCTCCGATGATTACAAGATCGCGTACTTGGGTTTGGTCAATAGATTCATTGAAGCCAAGGCATTCTGCTAGTTGTTGATTATTCGGATTTCTAAGCGCCAATTGGCCCCGATAGATCAACACTGGTAATTCATTGGCAGAAATTTGGAAACTTTCCAACAGATTTTGTACATCCGGATCTCGTTCTACATCGATGTACGAATATGGATGTCCGTTTCGCATCAAAAACTCTTTGATCCGCAGAGTATCTGCCGAATATGTTGAGCCAATGAATACAATATCCCCTACACCAGCCGCGATTAACTCTACTCTACGTAGAATGAACGCCCTCATCAGTATATCACTAAGCTCAGCATCTGTCTGTATCAGACTCAGCATCTGTTTGTGATTCAGTTCGATTATCTTACCTGCTTTAGTAACACGCGCGCGGAATATAGACCGGCGACCAGAGAGTGTATTTACTTCACCAGTAAATTGGCCAGAACCATGCACAGTTACAAGAGTTTCTTGAGCTCCGAATGGACGCACAATTTCAATTTCACCTGTCATCACAACAAAGAAGGGAATATTGGTGTCACCTTGCTCAACTAGCAGATCGCCAGTTTGAACTACACGTACATGTCCATGTGCCTCAATACGATTAATTTGGGATGGTGTTAATACTGGAAATATTTGCTCGAGTCTGGCACGAGTTAAGGGAAGTCCTCTGCGGGAATCACTCATAGGATCAATTATGTCAATCTTCAAAATAAAGGATACGCCCGAAAAAGGAGAAGGTTGAAGCATACAATTCTAATTCCTCCTTCTCTTACTTTTTCGTTTTCTTCCAAGACAAATGGAAAGAACCTTATTAAATTCGTTGATAGCAAGACTTTTAATTTATACGGATAAACTACCGAGGATGTCTGATATCTCCAGATCAGGGATTAGGAGTTCTAACCAGCCCCAGTCTGAAGCCAGCGATATGCTGGTAGTCTCTGATTTAGGCGTAAAATCGCAGAACAAGACAATTCTAGAAGAAGTTAGTTTCAAGGTGAAGAAAGGAACATCACTCGCAATTGTTGGTCCTAATGGAGGTGGTAAGACCACTTTATTTAGAGCGCTGCTGAATTTGATTCCGTACACAGGAATGATAAAGTGGAATGATGAAGTAAGAATGGGCTATGTCCCTCAAAGTCTTGTCTCTACCGATTTACCCATATCGGTCGAGGAGTTTCTGAGATTAAAATGTAAGACAGATTTCGATACGTGCATAAAGTCGGTGGGTCTGGAGAAAGATATTCTCAGACAGAGCCTTGGATCTCTTTCAGGTGGAGAGCTACAGCGTGTTTTGATCGCATGGGCTATCGTAGACGACCCAACTGTGCTCCTATTTGACGAACCAACTTCTGGTGTAGATATAGGTGCGGAAGAACCCATCTACGACAAGGTAAACAATCTAAAAAAAGAAGTTGGAATAACGATTTTACTTATTTCGCATAACATGCACGTTGTGTTGCACTACGCCGACTACGTGTTAGCACTGGATAAGCGAGTACTGTTCTTCGGTGATAGAAAGAGCCTGACTCATTCGCAGCTCTTGAGCATAATATATGGAAATGAGTTCGCTCTATCAGAAGAAGAGCATCATAAGGAGTAGGCAGTTCCCATTGACAGATACCATTACTTTTGGTCTCATAGTAGGCGTATTTGTGGGATCCACTGCAGGTTATCTTGGCTCGATCATGGTATCAAAGCACATGGCGCTGGTCGGTGATGCACTGTCCCATGTTGCTCTTCCAGGTCTTGCACTTGGCATACTGTTTAACTTCAATCCGTTCATTGGTGCGTTCGCATTCTTGGCTGCAACTGTGATTGTCACTTGGTATCTCCAAAAATCAACAACTCTCTCGGTCGAGGCAATCATAGGAGTACTCTTCGTCTTGGCACTTGCAATAGGGATTCTTATCACCCCTGAAGTAGATCTACTCGAGGCTTTGTTTGGTGATGTATCTAAGATCACGCTCACCGATACAATAATTACAGTTTTGGTATCTGTCGCCGTGATTTTCGTTACTAAGGCCATTTACCAGAAACTAGCTGTGAGCATGATTTCTAAAGAACTCGCCGTCGCAAGCAGGATAAAGGTCGAAAGAATCAATTTGATCTACCTCTTCCTAGTTGCCATAATAGTCGCACTCGGAATAAAAGAGGTTGGAACGCTGCTGGTTGGAGCTCTCGTGATAGTTCCTGCAGCTGCCGCCAAAAATATCAGCTCCACGCTCTCTCGCTATGCCCTCATGAGCGCTATTTTCGGACTTGTCAGTGCAACATCAGGTGTCATTATGTCAAATTACGTGAATCTTCCAGCAGGGCCACTTGTCGTAATAGTAGGCGCAGCAATATTTACTGGAGGAGTTGTAGCAAGCTCCCTGTCAAAAAGACGCGAGAATAAAATGAATATCCGTATCTCAAATATGGCAATCGGAAATGACAAGAAGTAACAAAGTAGGCAAGATGATGACCAGATGATGCCTTAACTGATCTGCAATATTTTGAACCTGCAAAATGAACTTATATTTACGACCGCTCTCCTTTAACAGTAACTTTATAAAAATATATTTACTAGAATAAGTTGAAACCAAATGGAAATGGGTAATTTATGATATTACACCGTTGGAAGGAACAGTAATTGATGAGATAACTAGCTAGATATAGTCCCATCCTCCAAAAAAGGGAATTTGTAAATAATATATGAAAATCCGGGACTTTTATAAATATTCTGAAGATAGTTTTAATTAATTTAAAGAAAAATCAATGGCGCATGAAATGAGCCGTATTGATAAGGGTATAATTGCAGATCTTGAAAAATATTTGGAAAAGAAAAAGCGTAAAATAGGTAATGCTACACATGGATTCGAGCGTGGACAACACGAACTCCTTATTCAGATTTCCAAGAAGTTAAGAAAACTAGAGAAGCAATATGGTGTAAAATGAGATGAAGCCTTCCAAAAGATCAAGGTTCTGACGAGCGTCATTTGAATATACCTAATGTCAAGAAAAATCATAACTGTCTGTTATTTTTGTAAAGTCCCTTTACCCAGTACTATACAATCGCAAAAGCGCTTCCATATTTGCAAGGAATGTCAAATGTCATTTAGAATAGTTACCCTTTGTTCCTTATGTGAGAAACCAACGAAGTCAGATCCTTGTGAAAAATGTCAGCAAAAATACGGAATGAGGCAGGCCTAAACATGTGCGTTATGCGACTCCGAAAATCATGACAAATTTGATTCACGATAAGCTGAGGCTACTGCAAACTCATAGGGAAGGACCAGGCTGCATACGGGTCAGGATTGGTTATTTACTTGGGTAAAGCCATCGTCTCAATAGTCGACTCAAAATAGGCATGGCAAAATATGTGAGACCAATGACCAGGATTGCAGTAAAAATGATGCCATTAGCTGGTAGCGGCCAGTCCCTTATCGATGGATTAAGAATATACCGGGAAATCAAACTTATGGCATAAGCGGCAACAAAGACTACTATGGCCATTTTCCATCTAGGCGGAGCTACTTCAGTTTTCAAGTCAGGTACCGCAAACCACGTTTCCAGACCGGTAGTAGCCTCATAATGTCTTGTAGAGTATCTGTTAGCTTCTTTTAGTAGCTGTTTCGATTCTTGAGAATTGTCCCATATCTCCATCGAGGCCTTGTCCGTAAAACGGCGAATAATGTACCGTACATTCGAACCAGTACCGCCAGGCAATATTATGGTCGTACCTTGATATCCCAGAGCCTTTCTTTCGAGTGCTAAATAACGCAGTACCCAATCATCATAATCCTTTTCGTAACCTGGCTTTATGTTCCTGCTGATTACAGAAGTAACCGTCTTTGAAGAATTATTGTCATTGTCATTGTTGTTTTCAACATTCATCCTAATAATTTATAGACACTTTTTTCGATATATGCTCTTCGTGCCGGCCAACATTGTAAGCTAACAAACTAGTGTCGATGTGGCAATATTTGCAGTTTATGTTGGAAGGCTTATCTCTACCCAATGTACCACCGAATTAACATACGAGCTGAATTATTGCTAGTTTGGATCACCGATAGAATTAAGTTTAGTTCCCGAGGAAACGTCTTTCACCATGCCGTTGACCTTGCAATCTCACGCAATACTAAATAATGGAGTAGAGATTCCACACCTAGGCCTTGGAGTTTACCAGACACCGACTGGAGAAACAACATTTCGTGCTGTTAGGTATGCACTAAAGATTGGTTATCGACATATTGATACTGCTTGGTTATATGGCAATGAAGGCGATGTAGGAAGAGCAATTCTAGAAAGTGGTATACGAAGAGAAGACGTCTTCGTTACTACAAAGGTGTGGAATACCGATCAAGGATATGATTCCACCCTTAATGCATGTGAAAGAAGTTTGCGACGCTTAGGACTATCGTATGTTGACCTCTACTTGATCCACTGGCCAGTCCAAGGGACGAGCAATGACACATGGAAGGCTATGATTCAATTATTAAGGGAGGGTAAAGCTAGGGCTATTGGAGTAAGCAATTACGAGATTTTCCACCTACAAGACATGCTCAAAAACTTTGATGTTGTGCCTTCAGTGAACCAGGTCGAATTTCATCCATTCCTATTTCAAGAAGAGCTATTACAATTCTGTCGGAATAACAACATTCAACTTGAAGCTTATAGTCCATTGACTAGAGCTGAAAAACTTAATCATCCAATCTTGATACGGTTAGCAAAGAAATACGGCAAGACTTCAGCTCAAATTTTGATTCGATGGAGCTTACAGCATGGGTTAGTTGTAATTCCTAAATCTATTCATGAGAATCGAATCAAAGAGAATAGTGAAGTATTTGATTATCAGATTGAGGAAGAAGATATGAATCTACTCGACTCCCTCAACGAGGACTTGCATACAGTTTTCATGTAAGAGGTAGAAGATGAGTAAAAAAAGTTCAGAAGTTCAACTCCTCTTGTCTATTAATTTATCATACCTGCTGCTTACGAGTTTTAATATTAATCATTGACGCAAATAACTTGTGCGCCTAGCCACATTTAACGTTGAAAATATGTTTGAACGTCCTGCTGCAATGAATCTGCCTAAAATAAAGGATGGCGAAAGATATTTAGAGGACTATTTTAGTCTCACGCGACTGATCCGAAAGCAGCTATATTCTAATGATGACAAGGTGGAGATCATAAAGCTAATGAGGAAGAACAAGGGATTGCTCTCGCAGGACAAGAGTGAGTTCATCAGGTTAAGGGTCATTCGGGGAAAGTTCCTAAAAAGACCTAGAAACAAACCAGTAGAGATCGTTGCCAATGGGCGAGATGATTGGATAGGATGGTTTGAATTAGTAAACGATACTATTAAGGAGACAGCGATTGAAAACACGGGACGCGTAATCCGTGACGTTGGAGCTGATGTCTTTTGCCTTATTGAAGTTGAAGACCGTACAGCCCTCAATCATTTCAACCGTACTGTAATTCCAAATGTTGCAGGCAAAGAATATGATCATGTGATGCTAATTGATGGTAATGATGATCGAGGTATAGATGTGGGAATAATGACCAGAGAGCCATTCGATATCCAGTCCATAGCCAGTCACGTTGATGACGCCGATGACAAGGGATTGATCTTTGGCCGCGATTGCCCAGAATACAAAATTACCACTCCCGCAAGCAATACAATCCTAGTTCTGATCAATCACTTCAAGAGTAAAGGATATGGCAACCAGAAAGATAACAATGAGAAACGAGAGCGTCAAGCGAGTAGAGTTTGGGAAATATACAAAGAGCGCTTGAGCGAAGGATTCAAGTATATTGCAGTAGTCGGTGACTTGAATGACACGCCCAAAAGCGACCCATTGAAACCGCTTCTCGGAAGTAGTTCAAACCTAGTCGACATAGCGGATCATGATATGTTTGAAAGCGACGGACGCCCTGGAACATATGCCAATGGAAGTAAATCGCAAAAAATAGATTACTTGTTGATGTCGCCTGAGCTTGCCAACAAGGCAAAGCTAGGTGGCGTTGAAAGACACGGGGTTTGGGGAGGCAAAAAAGGAACCATGTTTCCCCATTATCCAGAAATAAAAGAGGAAAGAGATGCCGCATCTGACCATGCATGCTTGTGGGTAGACGTTGACTTATGATTGGGAGAATAATGAAAGAGAAGGTAAAAAAATCCTTGGCTTCCTAATCGTGTCAAATCTAATTCAGAACCACGGGTCCCATATAGACAGCTCCCATGATAAACGAACCTTTGTCGTACTTGTGCTCAGAATGTATATCATGAATTAATGTTAGCTAAATGTGAGTTTACTATCGGTAGTATTTCAAAAAATGATATAGGATTAAGATTTAGATTCGAGCCAATCGTCCAATACATCTTTGGTAACGCTATCCTTAAGATATTCCCTGATAAGTTTTTTTATTTCTTCCTTTGAAAAGCCTTCTTCCTGTGCTAATTTTATTGCCTCGGTTACAGAATCTCTTGACTCTTTTTCTAGTTCTGCCATAATGTCTAATTCCTTATAGAATTCTGCAGACAATGGATAGTCAACATCTTCTAAAGTATTATGCATATTCTCATTTTGCTTCTTACTAGTCACCTGGGTATCCTTCCTACGAAACAGGTATCTGACTTGCTGTCGAGTAAGCCTATCTTTGAGTAATGGCACTGTAATGTCCTGTAGTTCTTTTTCTGTGAATCGCTCTTGCATACCCTTCTCTAGTACTCTTGACCAAAGTTCCCTGGCAGTAAAATATGTCTCGACGGTTTCTTTTATCAGTGAATCCAGTACATTTGATGGAGACTTGTCTGGTGTAGTTGTGCTCATTTCTGATTATACCCTTTCCTTAGTTCACCATGACCACGGCTTTGATATTTATTGCTATGATAAAGCATTAAACTTGCAGGTAAAGCTACTGACGTTCTACGAACAACAGTCAGATGGTTCTTGGCGTGTCCTCATAGATGATCCGTGGGGAACCGAATAATTAACTTCACGAGACCACATGAGAAATAAACCAATTCTCGCCCGGTCTATCCATAGATGAACTAGAGGGCACAACGCAGCAATTTGTTTCATGAGACTGCCGTTAGAATGTAAAAAGAAAGATCTAGTTAAAACACCTTAGAGTTATTTCTCAAATACTGGATAATATTTTAGTACTTGGCAGCCCTAATAATTGGTAAATGTCCAATCTTGGCGCAGCACACGAACATCATCATGTCGTTGGGAGTTAGTTCTGACGGAGGGCACCATGGCACAGGTTGACTGGTACATCGAAGGAGCCGAGTTCAGCAATTGTAACTGCGACTACGCCTGTCCTTGTCAGTTCGAGTCACGCCGCCCCACGCACGGACACTGTCGCGGCTTCGCGGCTGTTCGCATCGATAAGGGTCACTTTGGAGACATGGCGCTAGATGGCCTCGGCGCAGCCCTCCTTTACGCCTGGCCTGGACCGATCTACGAAGGCAATGGCGAGTGTCAGGCCGTCATCGATGAGCGGGCGGACGGCAAGCAACGAGACGCTCTTGCTACCATCCTGTACGGTGGCGAGACCAACGATCGGGCGACCCATTGGTGGGTCTATCGGATGATGTCAAGCATCGTCCATCCCCCGCTTTTCAAACACATAGAGTTTGACTTGGATATCGAGCGCCGAAAAGCACGCATCGTGATCCCCGACTTACTCGAGTCCACCGCCCGTCCGATCCGAAGCCCTGCGACGGGGGCTGAGCATCGCGTCCGTATCAACCTCCCGAATGGGATCGAATTCGACCTTGCGGAGATCGGCAGTGGTACCACCAAGACGATGGCCTCAATAGCCCTCGACCTCAAGGACACCTACTGTCATTTCACTGTTCTGCGCCAGTCGGGCAAGGGGTTAGTTCGCTCACGATAGAATCCAACCGTGTCCACCCCGCGGTAATTCGAAATGACGCTTCTTCCTTACAACGATGGAGATTGACATGAAAGTCCTTATTGTTGACGATAATGAAGAGATAATTGAGGTGGTAACTTTCTTACTTGAAGAAATGAGTGTTTCAAGCACTGTCGTAAGCGACGGGAAGCAGGGGCTAGACATGATTAAACGACATCAGGATTTTGATATTATTGTTTTTGGATATTGCAATGCCCAAATTTAGTGGATATGATATTCTAGATGAACTAAAAAGAGATAACCTCATCTTGTCAAGAAATATTGTACTGTTTACCGCGTCGACACTCGACGAGAAGAAGTATTATCTTACAGAGTAAAAGAAATAATCAAAAAGCCTACATCAATTGATGATTTGCAAGCTGTTATAGATAGGTTCAAGCGCTGACAGCCGTTGCATCTTCTTCAGTGATATTTAAGGCCCTTTGAGCAGTTTCCAGATGGGACAATGCCCCGGCAATATTGTCACTCTTAATTTCATCTCAGACATGATTGATGGAATTGCGTACCCTTCGTGACACTGTGTCCCACATGATGACGATAAGGTTTATCTTGTATTGTTCTTCTGGGTATCTGGAGTAGTTAAGTTTGAGGTATCAAATGATGGCGAATCTTGGATACTGGTAAGATCTGTACCGTGTGGGGAACAATCACTTTATGAAATGCATTTGAAATGTGCAAGTGATATTCACATGGGTGTATGCCAATTGAGATTATCGGTTAGAATCCCTAATTGATATTAATGCCAGCGGTTATTTATCATTATGAATAAGTTTGATGGAAAAGTTGCTGTGATAACTGGTGGAAGCAGCGGTATAGGTCTAGCCACGGCACAACGATTTGTTGATGAGGGTGCTCATGTTTTCATTATAGGTCGCCGTCAAAAGGAGCTCGATCAGGCAGTCACCCAAATTGGTAAAAGCATTACCGGTATTCAAGGTGACGTTTCAAAACTTGATGATATTGATAGGTTGTATGATAAAGTCAAAGAACAAAAAGGCAAGATTGATGTCCTGTTCGCTAACGCCGGCGTAATGGATTTATTTACATTGGAAACAGTTTCTGAAACCTACTTTGATAAAACGTTTGCTGTAAATGTTAAAGGTTTATTTTTCACAATTCAGAAATCACTGCCCTTGTTTAATGAAGGAGGTTCAATAGTTTTAACTGGATCTGTCGCTGGATCTAAGGGTGTAGAAGGACTAAGTGTTTACGGCGCAACCAAGGCTGCTGTGCGGTCATTAGCTCGTTCATTTGCTGCGGAGCTTAAAAACCGCAAGATTCGAGTGAATGTCGTGAGTCCGGGACGAATCGATACGCCTGCAGGTAGTGCGGCCATTAGTGGGCTGCGAGAGGGAGGGCGACAAGTCCACGTAGGAGTTGTGGACTCAATTCCGCTGGGTCGGATGGGCACGCCCGATGAGGTAGCTAAAGCAGTATTGTTTTTGGCATCTGATGACAGCAGTTTTATTACAGGTATCGAACTGTTCGTTGACGGAGGTAGAGCGCAGGTCTAGAGATTATTGTTACATGTATTCTGACATCAATAGTGAAAGCTACCCCGACAGAATAACATGGTATCAACAGGGATAAGAATAATGATATTTGCTTCTACACGATGGGAACTTATTATTCCTATTTAAAATAACGATAGTAATGAAATGAATGTGCGGAGTTTCGATGGAAAGATGATAGGTGCATTATGACGTTCTCTTCCTATAAACGAGTAAAGGAGACAAAAACGCAAACTAACAGTCATTATTAGTTTAAGCAATTTTTTAGTTTTGATCATTTAATTGATCAGCTACTGTTACAAAATGGCCCAAATTTTGCATTAATTCACACCATGAGTTTTCACCCATTTGTTGCTTTACTTTGTCTTGAACTTCATTCCAGAGAGGAAGAGCTTTGGCTACTGCGTTACGTCCTTTTTGAGTAGCCGTCACAATTCTCGTTCGGTGGTCTCTCCCCGGTGAGATCTTGATAAAACCCTGTCTCTCTAATACAGATAGATTTCGGGTTAGAGTCGTTCTATCCATCCCTTGCTTCCCAGAAAGATCTGAAATTTTTGTCGAGTCAGAGTTACAGATGACATCCAGTACATTAAGTTGAGTGGATAGCAATCCACTTGACTTCAATGCATTGTCGTAAAGTAGTGTTATTGCTCTAGCTGCTTTCCTCAATTCACCACAGGTACAGGATCTTCCAAACATTCCTAGTTCTAGCATTGCATTAGTATTTCGTTCCTTCATTCTTAATTAGGTTGATATACACTCATTACTAATAAAAGGTTTACTCATTAAGTTTTTATTTTTGGATACGTGTAGATACACTTATTAATACGTGCATATACACCTATTAATATGAATCAAACAAAATTACTACTGCAAAGGAATGAAATCATGAAAAAGCTTGAAGGAAAGGTGGCTGTTGTAACAGGTGGAAGCACCGGGATAGGCCTAGCTACCGCAAAGAGGTTCATCTCAGAGGGTGCACATGTTTACGTCACAGGTCGCCGTCAAAGTGAACTCGATGAGGCAGTAACGGAGATTGGTGAGAATGCCATAGGTGTTCAAGGAGATGTGTCAAATCTCGCAGATCTTGATCGTTTGTACGACACCATCAAGCAACAGAAAGACCAAATAGATATTCTATTCGCAAACGCTGGGATCGCCGAACTCAGTCCCCTCGGGCAGATCACGGAAGCTCACTTCGATAAGACATTCGACGTTAACGTCAAAGGTACGCTCTTTACAGTTCAGAAGGCGTTACCGTTAATGCCTGACGGCGCTTCGATAGTGATTAATGCATCTGTAGCATCATTCAAGGGTTTGCCCGGTTTTGGCGTTTACTCCGCAACCAAAGCGGCGTTGCGATCTTTCGCTCGAAGTTGGTCAGTTGACCTGAAGGATCGCAAGATAAGAGTCAACGTGATCAGCCCTGGGATGGTCATAACACCCATTTGGAATGGGCTTGGCAGCGAGAAGCAGATCGAGGAGACAAAGTCTCAGTTCTCCGGGGTCACGCCATTAGGTCGACCAGGTACGCCTGACGAAATCGCCAAGGCAGTAGTATTCCTTGCTTCAAATGACAGCAGCTACGTCACTGGCACCGAGTTATCCGTTGATGGTGGATGGGCTCAAATATAACGTCAAAGATTTGATAGGCTTTCAGGGGATGAGAATTGCAACGAGCAAGGCAATTGAAGAGAAAAACAAAGCTCTTGTCCTTGAGGCTTTCGACACACTGTTCAACCATCGCGACTACGTATCAGCTGAGCGTTATTGGTCACCCAAATACATCCAGCACAGTGCTCACATCGGGCCTGGTCGTGAGGGCCTGTTCAACCTCATCAAGAGCATCCCGCCAACACTGAAGTATGAACCGGGAACGATTGTTGCCGATGGAGATTTCGTAATCGTCCATGGACGGTTTTCTGGCTTCGGCCAGCCTGTGAACTGGATAGCAGCCGACATCCTTCGCATCGAGGACGGGATTCTGGTCGAGCATTGGGATGTGATTCAAGACGAGGCGACCCAGGAGCAGTCAAAGAGCGGCCTTCCCATGTTCGGCAACAAATTTCCGGAGTGAGGTTGGGTAACAGAGATACAAATCAAATAACTGAATATTTGTCTGAACTTTTCCGGATGATATGCAGTATCGATACTGCTAACGTCTCCTATTCCTGAATTATTTTATGTACAAACGAGATAGCGGTTGATCCCTCGCCTACAGCGGAGGCGACCCGCTTAATGCTACCACCGCGTACATCACCTGCTGCGAAAACACCTGGCAAACTAGTTTCAAGCAAGTATGGTTGTCTTATAAGAGACCAACCTGCGGCGCTCAGATTTTCAGACGACAGATCCGGACCAGTATTAATAAAGCCTTTTGCGTCGAGCACAATACAACCATTAAGCCAACCGGTGTTTGGATCAGCACCGGTCATGACGAATAAATGTCTGATGTTATGCTTCTCGGTCTGACCTGTTTGACTATTTCGCCAGCTAACGGAATCAAGGTGATGTTCTCCTTCTAAAGCTACAATCTCTGTGTGGGGCCGGACTAAAACGTTAGGACTTTCGTCTATCCTACGAATCAGATAACGTGACATACTAGCAGCTAAACTAGCGGACCTTACTAGAAGGTGGACACGTTTTGTCGTCTGTGCCAAAAACACAGCAGCCTGACCTGCTGAGTTTCCTCCACCAACAACAATTACTTCTTCTCCTCCACACAATTGTCGTTCCACAAAGGTTGCACCATAGTAAACTCCAGCACCTTCAAATTGGGATAGGTTTTTCAAAGGTAGCCTTCGATATTGAGCACCTGTGGCGATCAAGACAGTGCGCCCCGGAATTCGAGCGCCATTCTCGGCTTCTACAATGTACGGTCTGTGGTCGCAGACTATTCTTGTTGCCCTAGTAGTTAGCATTTTAGCACCAAACTTCTGTGCTTGCATATACGCCCTCCCTGCGAGGTCCTGACCTGAGATCCCAGTAGGAAATCCCAAGTAATTTTCAATTTTAGAGCTTGAACCAGCTTGACCGCCAGGAGAACCTGTTTCCAGTACCACAACATCCAACCCTTCTGATGCACCGTATACTGCCGCAGCCAGTCCTGATGGACCAGCTCCGACGACGACTAGATCACGTACCTGGGTTTGGTCAATAGACTCGTTGAAGCCTAGGCATTCTGCGATTTGCTGATTACCGGGATTCCGTAATACCACTTGACCTCGACAGATCAATACTGGTACATCACTGGCAATAATTTGGAAACTATCCAATAGATTCTGTACATCAGGATCTTGTTCTAAGTCTATGTAGGAGTATGGATGGCCGTTTCGCATTAGAAACTCTTTGATCCGCAAAGTACCCGCAGAATGTACTGATCCAATTAGGACAAGGTCCCCTACACCGGCAGCTATTAACTCTACTCTGCGTAGAATAAAAGCCCTCATTAGTATGTCGCTGAGATCAGCATCAGTCTGCACCAACGCGAGTAAATCTTGGTGATCAAGTTCAATTACTTCGCCTGTCTTCGTAGCCCGCACTCGAACCAAAGACCGGCGGCCAGAGAGCATGTTAGCCTCTCCTGTGAATTCTCCATCAGTATGGATGGTTATGAGGGTCTCATGAGTGCCGAATGGGCGCACAATCTCTACTTCGCCTGTTATTACTACAAAAAATGGCACCGAAGTATCTCCTTGCTCAATTAGCACATCTCCGGGCTGTACTGAACGAGTACGTCCATGCGCCGCAATACGACCGATCTGAGCTGGTGTTAATTTCGGAAATATTTTCTCAATTCGAGAATTAGTTAGAGGGAGTCCTCTGCGCGCATCGCTCATGATTATCGTTCCTTACGGTTACGACTACTTAACTTGTTTGTAAATAAAGGTACTACTTTGAAGTAAAGCTTGAATAATTGGATCAACCTGTCCTGCCTCGGCCATGCTAAAGCAATGGGACGATATGAAATCTGCTCCTCCCCCAAGTCCACTTTCCCATTTGGGGGATATAGATTGTACACATTTTTCATTGACAGCATCTTTGCGTTCATCCTAGCTATCAAAGAATCGACCAATTATTTAAGTAGATGGGGTATTGATACGAGTACTTGTAATTATCATTTATTTAATTGCAAAAAAGTATTAAGAATTTTATGATTGATTGAAAATGTTTAATGCTTACCTAAAGAGTAGCGGAGTGAAAAATGGTGTTGGTAAGTCGAGGAACTTATCTCTGAATTCTACTATTAGTTACCATGTCTGAGAACAGAAATAAAAATAAAAAATCTCTGCCAAGTAAAATCTATCTTTAACTTGTGATTTGGCGGCTAATTTAGAGGCATCTGTCCCCGTGCGAATTGTACACCACCCTTATATACTAGGTCAAGCCAGTATCGATATGAGAGCGCTTTATCAGAAATCAAAAGTCTCAATTCTGTTGTGTTGTTTAAGCATTGCAATCATTGCGAGTCTTGTATCATCTACATATATTGGAGCGGCTAATTCACAGCAAAATAATACATTAATACAACCACAAGGATCACAGGGTATGTCATCAAACGGTACAAATATTATTTTGGTACATGGTGGTTGGGCTGATGCGTCTTCATGGAGCAAGGTGATTACTATACTGAAGGATTCAGGACATAAGATAGTCGCAGTTAATATGCCTCTTCACTCTCTCGCAGATGATGTTGCAACAGTAAAACGTGCTGTTGAACTAGTTGGAAAGCCAGTGATTTTGGTGGGACACTCTTATGGTGGAGAAGTAATCACAAATGCTGGTTACAATAATCCCAATGTCACAGGTCTTGTTTACATAGCTGCCTTTGCTCCAGATGAAGGTCAGTCACTTTCTACTTTTGTCGATGCCAAGAGTTTCCCAGAAGGATTCTTGATGTTGGATAGTGCAGGGCTTGCATATATTAATCCAGCAATGTTCCATGATCGGTTTGCACAAGATGTTGACCCAACCGAAGCCTATGTTATGGCTGTAGCGCAAAAACCATTTAATGCGTCAAATTTTGTTGAAAAATCTGGTCCACCAGCTTGGAAGCAGTTGCCTACATGGTATCAGATTTCTACAAGCGACCTCATGATTCCTCCAGATGCTCAACAGAAATTCGCAAAACAAATGAACGCTACTACAATCTCAATTAATGCTAGTCATGCATCATATGTATCACACCCAGATGAGATCGCAAAGTTAATTCTCGATGCAGCAAAAGGGAAATAGACTCAACAATTAAGTAGATCCCAAATAAATAAATAGCCTAATGCTAACCACATTTGGTAACGCGATTTATTGATTTTCTTGAAGCTACTTGTTTTATGCCAATTCCAATTGCTGAATGCAAGCAGTAATCTGAAGTGTATGAATTCGGCGAAACTACCAACAAGCCAGCACATTTTTGCCCAGAGTGAATTTCATGAGGGTGTACTCGCGTTGCTGCTTAAGACCTACTCAGACTTTCATGGGGCGGGTGTCAGTCCAATCAACCATGATCTTGCGCTCTGCAAAAAGCCACTTTCCCTCAACTTTTGCAAAGACATCATAATAACGAAGAGAGGCAATAAAAAGAGTCCGTTTCCGCTGAGATACGGACACATGATGGGCAATGCAATACGTTTCTCCAGTTGCACGGTCACCATCTAGTATAACAGTACTTTGCCCGATGAAATGAGATGTAGTTTCATATTTATTCAGTTCATTGAATACAGGCGACAAGTCTTCTCTTCGATTCAATTCCATTGACGGTTTCTCGGATCTAGCGTCCATGAATACAACGAAACGTGTATCATTAGTAAAAAGGGACATTTGTCCCTTTGCGTCACGTCTATCTGCACAATGTGCATATGCATCCACAAGTTCACGTATTTCCAAACGATCAGTAGCTTCAGAGCCCGAAATTGAAGAATGTGTACCCATTAATTATATCAGAATATCTTTAATTTAATATCAATTTTACTTGTTCTATTAGACCAATGTCACTAATTGGCTTTTGAATAAAATGCCGCTCTCCCAATTTTGGAAATACCAGATCCTTGAAATCATCATACTCTCCAAGCTCTCTTACTGCAGTAAGGAAAAGGGCTTTAATGAAATTTTCTTTTAATTTCAGTTTCTTATACAAATCAAATCCACTCATTCTCGACATTCTAATATCAAGAATTACCAAATCATAACATTTCGGGGCGAAACTTTTTAATGCTTCTTCAGGGTCTGCAAAAGAATCAACCTCGAATCCATATACTTCCAGTATAAGCTTTAATGATAGCCCAACATCAGAATCGTCATCCACTACTAGAATTCTTCTCTTATGCAGGCTCATATGATATTACTCCCATGATGCTGTACATCAATGTATGTAAAGC
>JBIOZE010000030.1:0-4292 GCA_044870745.1 Nitrososphaeraceae archaeon
GCCTGGATTAGCGAGGTTGTCAAATAACGCTTTCATAGTTACATTTTCTTTCTGAGCAAAAGCGGGCTGAAAATTGAAGATGGGCGTATGTCCATGAGTTGTAACCACAATATAGACGATTGACAGTACAAGAATAAACGCTAGAGCAATTGAACAAGGAATTTTACTTTTCATATATGAAGCCCATTACAATTCATTTGAGATTCAAAAACGACTCGACCACCATTACGGAATGCATTACCATACAAAGGAACTGATTGCACATCACTTTTACAAGATAAAGGCATAAGGCTTAACAGTAAAGGGTTCTTATATCATCGATTTAAGTCTATTGAAGCAGAGCATGCATGGCGAACGTTTACTGTGTGTACAGTGCATAAACCATAATATTGCATAAATTGATACAAAACTACCCAATTCCAGTGCATATTGTAATTTTTAAATACCTGAGTTTGCATTTCAGGCAGAATGTTAGTATAAAATAGAGCCCTACTAGCGCTAGATTTACATTTGCCATACCCAAACTCAAGAATATGAATGGGGAAAAGTCAAAGGTTCATCAGAAAATCCTAATTGTTGATGACGAACCTGATATCACATTAAGCTTTAAGATGATTCTCGAGAACAACGGCTTCAAAGTAGATGCTTATAATGACCCCCTTGAAGCGTTGAATTCTTTCGAACCATCATCATACGATCTTTTGCTCTTGGACATTCGAATGCCTAAAATGGATGGATTCCAACTTTACGATGAACTGAGGAAAAAAGATCAATCTGTGAAAGTGATATTCATAACTGCTTTCGACGTAAATTACGAAGCCCTGAGGAAGATGTATCCCAACCTAAGAATTGAATCATTTGTCCGTAAGCCCGTGGATTCAGAACACTTGATAGGTGCAGTTCGATCCGAGCTGGGGCGTCCAGCACAGTAACGTACATCATATCTTTTTGGAATAAAGATCTCTTATCCAACATTTTTTGGTGCTGCGTTAAAGACTAACTCTTAACGACAGACTGCAAATATAACAATTATATTTATAGGTGGCGAACAGGTGCCATCATTATCCGAATAAACGGCGAATCAGCCGAATTTCTGAATTAGTATTAGTAATCAATGGATATGATAAATTACAAAATGGTTTTAGCTAACATTATACAAGATTTATGTTAAATGGAAGGTAAAGTCATGAAGCGGCGTTTACTAGAAATGGTATTGGCTATGGGAATAGGTATCTCACACTCAAGTACGCCCATTAATCTGACTCTTCATGAATTCCTATACTACAGAACAAAAACAAAACAAACGGAGAGAATAATGAAATGAGTCTGCAAAAATTAAAAACCAGGCCTTCCTTAATTGAAATCAGCCAAAAGACTGCGATAATTATTGCCGCGATGATAGGTGGAATAGTGACCATAGATCTTTTAGCCACTCGCCAAGTAATTCCATTAGACATTATCTCAGAACCGATATTGTTTGCTTTCACTATTGTGATTGGTTATGGTGCTGGTTCATTTATCCTATTTGCATATACTCACAAGATTACAAAAGAAATCAGAAAAAAATCCAATCTTATCAAGTTACTCCACATTACTGCATGGTCAGTCCAGTTCTCCTTATTAGGTCTTTTGATCATCGTGGCAGTAACCAACAATACGGGACTACTAACAGCTTCGATCTACGCGATCAGTTCATTTTCAGCATGTTTTATTATGGCTGTAATAAGTGTAAAATTTTTCAGCTGGTTTAACTCAAAGAATAAGAATAAAATTATTCTAATATTTGCTTTGACCTCAGCAACTCTCGCCCTTTCAATCGGGGTAGATGTTGGAGCTAAGTTATTTATAGTTAAGATAGCTGAAGAGCCTACCGCAGGGGGAATTCCAACACAATCATCCTTCGTATATAAGGTTGAGAAAGAAGGTAAAGTACAATATAAAGAGGTAGGGCCTACGACTACTAAAGTTTACTATGTTCCTAACGCCAACATAGACTTATATCACTACCTAAACCTGATACCTATTACAATATCGTTTATACTAAGATGGTTGGGATGCACCATACTACTGCAACACCACTATCATAGGAAAGCTGCACTTACGTTTACCATATGGTTGATACTTCTTCTACCACTAATACTGTATATAATAGGCAAGGTGCCAGATATGCTTGACTTACCATCTGATTATCCATACAGATACTATTTTAGAATCTTGTTCCGTATAGGAACTATCGGGGGAAGCGTGCTTTTCGGCCTAGCATTTTACGTAATAGCAAGGAGCATAAACTCAGCAAGGGTGAAAGACTATCTTGCAACTACCGCAATAGGAATTACACTAGTCGGAGTATCTCTTTCTACTTCAGCGTTGCAGCAGACATTCGGGGTGGCAGGTCACTCCCTTGTACTCTTAACAAGTTATCTCTTTGGCATCGGTATTTATTGCTCGGCCCTCTCAGTTGTTCACGATTTTTCGTTACGGCGAGCCATAAAAAACTCCATGGTGGACCTTTTGAAGGGAATAAGTGCTGCTGAAATGGAGCAAAAAATAAGAACACAGGCTCTTAAGGTGGCCATGATTCGCTCAGATCACCTGACGTCGGCTACTGGTGTCACACCTTCATTAACTGAGCATCAACTCAAAGATTACGTTGATACTGTGTTAAAGGAGGAGGCAGGTGTCCTAGAAAATATGGATGAGATCATAAAAAAAGAAAAAGAGATTTTGCGCAATTCAGTCGAATACTCTTTCTGTTCGAGAGATTCCGTGCTAGAACTGGCATACGGCAAGTACTTTAATATTTTTGAAGAGGTGATGGATAAGAAGAGGCAAGGGCGACACATTGGAATTCAATGTGTTACCTACATAAATCAAGAAAACATTGCCCTGGTAAGGAAGTTCTCAGATTTGGGAGTCCAGATCAGGCATGTCAAGAACTTGCCTCCTATAGATTTTGCCTTCTCTGACAAAGAGATGATAGCAACAATAGAAAAGTCCAAAGACGGAAGCACAATCAAAAACCTCCTAATTTCCAATGAGGCAGCATACATTCAGCACTTTAGGTCCTTTTTTGAGGAGCTTTGGAATACAGGTATAGATTCTGAAACTAGAATGAGGTCTATCAGTGAAGGCCTCGATTCTGAAGGCATCGAAATTATTCAGGATCCACAAAAAGTGCAGGAGATTGGCAATAGGCTAGCAAAGTCTGCAACTGACGAAATATTAATAATATTTTCAACTAACAATGCGTTTCACCGACAAGAGCGTGCTGGATCTTTTGCTTTATTGGAACGCGCGGCCAGTCTGGGAGTCAAAGTCAGGATACTTACACCATTTGATGACGAAATAGCATCCATATCGGCGCGGACAGGCGAGAGATACGCACAGATTGATGGAGGCAGAAATTTTGAAATTAGACCAATAGAACCCTCACTACAGACAAAAGTTTCAATACTGGTCACTGACAAGAAATATTCTCTGACTGTAGAACTCAAGGACGATAGCCAGATCTCCTCATATCAGGCAATGGGCTTGGCTACCTATTCAAATAGCAAAGCAACAGTCTTATCCTATGTATCTACTTTTGAAAGTCTCTGGAAGCTTTCAGAATTGTACGAAAAACTGAAAGTTCAAGACAAGCTCCAAAAAGAGTTCATAAACATCGCTGCGCATGAACTACGAACACCTATTCAACCAATTATAGGGCTTTCGCAAGTTCTCGAATTAGAAGAAAATGAGGAAGAGAGACATGTAATAACAGCAACAATTGTCAGGAATGCAAATAGATTGCAGCGCCTTACTGAAAATTTGCTAGACGTAGCAAAGATTGAAGCTCAAGCACTGCATCTCAAACCAGAGAGATTCAACCTTGGACAGGCGATATCAAATATAGTCTCTGATTTTAGAAAAGAAGCTAATGATGGTGGTAGTGTGAGTATTTTGTATGATGCTCATGATCTGATAGTTTGCGCCGATAAAGATAAGATATCTCAAGTAATCCATAACTTGATAAGTAATGCCGTGAAATTTACCAAATCTGGTTCCATTGTTGTCAGCGCTATGGAGCAGAATAATAAATCAATTGTAGTTGAAGTTAAGGATACCGGAAAAGGGATAGATCCCGAGGTACTGCCTAACCTATTCACCAAATTTGTAACAAAATCTGACAAAGGAACAGGCCTGGGCTTGTATATTTCAAAAGGAATAGTGGAAGCTCATGGTGGAACAATCAGGGCAGCTTTGGAAGGCTAAAGAAGAACCGTGCTCCCTTCTCATTTTTGTTGTTTTCTGCC
>JBIOZE010000031.1:0-22601 GCA_044870745.1 Nitrososphaeraceae archaeon
CCCTACATCTTCCCTATCTGCTTCTACCTCTTACACTGCCAGCATAACAACAGGAGTGAAAGACGCTGCAGGTAATGCCATGGCTTCAGATAAGACCTGGTCATTTACTACGGCTTCAGCGACACCACCTTCTTCATGCGATAGCAATTTGCCAATTAGTGGGGCTACAGCTAGTACATTTCAAGGCTCATTCCCACCCAATAATGCTATAGATAACAACGGAAATACTAAGTGGTGGTCCACATTTAGTGTTAATCCATGGATTAGGGTAGATTTAGGAGCAACGAAATCTATATGTAGTGTTGATGTCGCGTGGGCTGATGGGAATAGCCGCCAGTATAGCTTTACTATATCAGTCTCTACAGACGGCAACAGCTTTTCGAACGTATTTTCAGGAAAAAGTAAAGGTACTAGCACATCCCCTGAGAAATACAGCTTTGCAGAAAGTCCAGCCAGATATGTTAGAATTACCATTACCGAAAGTCATCCTGGATCTTCAAATAGCCTAGCCCAAATATCTGAGATCGATGTACTTGGGAAGGTAACCACTGTTACTAGTGCTTTCTCATCTAGTGAACCAACTCGCCTGTCGGCTTCTTCTGTAGAATCAGAATCCGGAAAATCAGAGGAGCCTTCGAGTTCTGCGACGCAAAATAATGAGAAGGTTCAAGACTCTGAAAGCAGTCCTTCGGCGAATCATGCGCCTGTTGCTCAAAATGACGTAGCTAGAACCGAGTCAAATCACCCTGTATTGGTCAAGATACTAAAGAATGATGATGATCCAGACCGTGATATTCTGGAGATAACTTCTGTTGCATCCCCAGCTAAATTTGGAGGTTCTGTCAAAGTGAATGAAAACGGGACCATTACGTTTTCGCCAGCCGAAGATTTCGTAGGAATAGATACCTTTACTTACGATATATCTGACGGTAAAGGTAAATCGGATAACGGAAAGGTGAGTGTTATTGTAAAGGAGTTAGTGGACGACGACGACAATAAACCAAAGCAGTCAGATCTCAAAACAGAACCTACTAAAGACCGGCAACCTATAAGAGAAAATAATACCACTTTGAAGCCAGAAATTCAGGACGAAAGTGAGTAACAGTCAACTTAATAGCAATGACTAAACAACAATGTTAAAATCAAATAACGTGGATCAATCAATAAGAGTATTATCAAACATAAAGTCTCAATTAATTATTTATAAAAACGGATCAATAAACCTAGTTGATAATAAGACATTTCAAAATTCAAAAGTCAGTTTCATGTTAGATTACTTTGTTATCGCGCTAGAAAAACAATAGGGCTTCACATCCTTAGAGCTGAATTAATTGGCATTCACACCAAATTATTGAGCATAATAGGATAATTGACCAATATGTACTATATGTGAATAATATATCTGATTTTGGAAAAAACCCGGATTAATTATAACAGAATCTATAACTAATTAGCTTCCATTATTTGCACTTAGTAATACAGTATGGTATCAATGTCCGAAATATATGGCGCAATTTGTGATGAGAGATCATTGAAATTATTTAGCGCTATTGCCGCAAACGGCGGGAGTAGTGGTGAGCTTGCATCGCAAGTTGGTCTTTCGAATAAAGAATATTATTCAAGGATGTCAAGACTCATGAAAACGGGAATGGTTAAGCGCAAGAATGGAACACACTTTCTCACTGCATTCGGAGAGATAGTTTATGATGCACAGGCCACAATCAAAAAAGCAGTAGAAAGTTATTGGAAGTTAAAGGCGATAGACTCAATTGACACATCTGATGTAATTTCAGCAAACGAACGTAAAAACCTGCTCGAAACTTTGATAGATGATGCGGGATTAAAGACAATTCTTTTACAACGCAACTCTTAGTTTGTAATGCATTCTAGTTCACACAGACGAAATTTTTTTAACAACCAACCAAATTTTATTTCGTATAGCTGCTGCTTTTAGGAATTACACCAATATGGAAAAGAGCTCTGCGAATTAAATAGACAGGCAACCCTATTACGGCTATGGCTATTGATAATCCTAACATGTATTCCCCAGCAACATGATGGCTACCTACGCTATAGGGAAGATACAATCTTTCATTGGTAGAGGCTAAACCTAAGCCAGATAACAGCATCATGCCTACTGAAGAAATGATCAAAAATAATACTAAAGATTGACCAAGCTGTCTCAAACTTATGAAGAATAGCATGCCAATCAGTATAAATGATATGTGTTGCGCTACGTGCACGCTTTCACTATAGGTGGAAAGATCAAAGATTGAGGGGATATGCCAAACACCAACTAAAATAATAGCACATGTAATTGGAAATAATCCGTTCCTAGATATAGTAAAAATTGATTTGATGAATCCCAGCCAAATCGTAATTACGGTCTGTGTGCAATTGGACTGACTAGTCATGTGTTCAGAAGTATGTTTGGTGGTGCCTCGCCTTACCAAACTCTTAAGAATGGTTTCAGAAACTTGAATGGAAAGGTAACCAATCAAAAAAAATAATGAGTGTTCCACAATCATATGGCTACCTAAATCTGATTCAATTTGCTCAAGTAATGGGCTATTTATCAAAATAATTAACAAAATCGACATTGTTACCAATAATATCAAAAAGTTGGTGCCATGTTTGATAGGATGCATTAGTTTGAGCTCTCCCCAGCATGAATGACATTATGCTCCTCAATTTCGCGATCTTGTTGATTATTTACAAATAAATGTTCTTCTTCAGTTTGATGCCGTCTCCTAAGTGTTCTAAACAAATTATATGCAAAAACTATCTGACCCGCACCAACAGTGAGAGCAAAGAATAGTAGCCCAGGCATGGCCCACATGAATTGATCTGGTATTACAGCTTCCCTTCTTATGACACCTAAAAGGCCAAGGTACATGAACATGAATGCAAGCCCAAACCCACCCACTATTGTAGTTATAAGATGAATTGTGCCTAGAGTCTTGCCCAATTTTTTCTTTGTAAGATCAGCAATGACTGAATAAATGAGCCCTATACCCAGTAATATGCTCCCCATTAATAGGACCAGATGAATATGGCCAACAATGTTTAGTGTGTTATGCAAATATACATCAGTTCCCCACCATCCCGTTTCAGCTCCCGCAAAACCGCCGTAAACCCATCCTATTATTCCAGTTACAATAAAAGCTGAAGCAATATTCCATCGGATCCTCGATCGTAGGATATACATCATTATGGTCATCACGGTCAATGCGGATGGGAAGATAATACCTTGGCTTGCTACTGTTGCTATCATCTGCACAAAAATTGGATTTGGCATATCCATATACGAGTGATGAGAAAACACTAGTACTGTAAAAATGAAATAAAAGGGCCAAGAACGATATGCCCACTTATCGTACGGGACAGTCTTTTTAGTGAATTTAGGAATGTAATAATACGCCGCTCCCAAAAAGGAGAACAAGGTGAAATACACTATTGGATGACCAAAAAACCAAAATGCGTCTTTTGCAAAAAGCCAATTTGGATCTGATTGTGGATCAAGTATATAGGCAAAGCCCATTCCTAGTTGAGTAAATAAACCTACTGTTCCGCTTAGAAGCGCTACAGAATTTATGAATATCCCCACAACTACTACTGAAACTGCGGGTATTGCGCTACGATACCTTCTTGGGAGCCATGAACTAATGCCTAAAAGAGACACCCACCTGATGGCCACTGGCAGGTTCTCCATTGGTAGCAGGTCTATTCTCCCAGAATCCTTAAAATCAGCAGATGCTCTAAAGAACGAACCTTGAGGTTCACTTTTTTGCACACCGGCTGCAATCCTTCCTTTCAAAACAGTAGCCACCACATTAGAACAAAAGATCACAAGACCTATTCCAATGCATGTATCTGCATTGAGGAACAAGATGGCAGAAAAAATTGTCCATCCTCCATTTTGCGGGTGGAATGCTAGAGGCATAAGGTTGTACCATCCCGCTCCAAAAAGCATTAATGCGCAAATAATCAGTAAAATACTACCAGCATTCAAGAATGCATAAGATCCTATCGCCATAGACATACTATATAGTGGTTTCTTTGCAAATTTACTAACTAAGGAGTAACTTAATCCCACAGTTAACATGCAGGCAAAACCGAAAAACATCAGCTGGCCATGCGCGGTAAGGGCTGCATAAAACAAGCCCATGTTCTGCTCTGGATTTCCCAACATGACAATTTTTGACTGAATGCTCCTCATGATAATTGCTAGCGTCCCTGCGGTAAGAAAAAAAACCACAGATGAAATGATGAACATTAAAGTAAGATTGGATAAATTTTTCGAAATCTTATATAATGGAGAAGGACCATGTTCGTGGTCATACTCATCTAAGACTGTAGAATTATTGTCCATTATGGATATCTCATATCCAAAACATTAGACTACATTCACGGTAATGCTAGAGACCATATAGGGGTGATTCCATCCACAGTATTCAAGACATCTAATAGTATAAACGCCAGGCTTATCAAAAGTGTAATAGAAAACGTTATCATGTCCAGGGACTACTTGCATTTGAAATAAGGGGACATCCATCTCGTTCGCGCTCGAAAGAACACCAAATCCATGATTTACATCCTCACTTCTGGCAACGAATTTAGTTAGCTCCCCCGTCTTTACATAAAGTTGGCCGGTTTTGTCATCGGCGACATTATTGGGATTATTTTGTGTGCTAACATTGAGAGAAGTATATCCCCCATCTTCTACTATCCAATACCACTGGCCTGCTGTCACTTTTACCGTATGAACCTCTTGCGCATTTTGCAATGCTCTGTCAAAAGCAACAGGCGGCATCCATGGGTATCCTAAAAACCAAAACCCAATAAGCAATGCCCCAACAAATACTGCCCAATACCTCTCTACGTGGTATTTATTGAGCTCGTATTTTACCTTATCAAATCCCTTTAAAGATACATGATTGTATTTTGTAGAAAGCAGAACGTAAACGAAAAATGCAGTAGCCAAAATTATTGCTGAAGTTACCAGCAGTATTAACCATGGATTACCGTATCCAAAATCTGCTGCTAGCTCTACACCAGCCGTATCAAGACCCCTCCAGTCTTACTTTACTAATTGTGCTATTGGATGGCAAGGGGTAAACCAATTCTGTTCTGCAGACTCAGTATAAAAATCTTGTTCGTCTGACTAGTACCATTCGTATGAGAATCTTGATAAGAGGCAAATCTATTTTGATGTAATTTTCTGAGGCACGTCATTTTTTCAATAAGTTACCACAGGTTCTGCAGCGAGTACATATGACCAAAGTTTTCAATTAATTTTACCATCTCCGTCTTTTCATATTTTTGTGCTCTCGATAAAGCAAATTATATAAGGTAGAGAGGCCGTAAAGTTTTTGTCATTTGCAAGTTATAAAAAATTTTACACTTCATCTTAAGGTCCAGCTCATTCCTTGTGAGGCATGAAAAAATATTATGAATTCTACAATCTCTAGGGCAATATTTGGAGTAGGAATTATACTCTCTGTGGCTGCATTGATATCAATTTATGTTGCTAGTCTAGCTCAACAACAAAGTCAAATTTCTCAAGGAACCACTACATCCTCCCCAAATACAGCAGCTCAACCCCCATCCAACACGTCAACAACAACAGCAGCATCACAGAAACCATCGGTATCATCAATGGAAGGATCAAGTACTTCGTCAGCAAATCAGAGTACATCTGCATCAACAAGTGCTATTACCTCTATTGCGATCGCCCAGGGTTCTGCGGCACAACAAGTCAAGGTCTACTTTCAGCCTACTCCAGCACAGGTTACCAGCGGAGCAAAGATTACTTGGACCAATAACGATATAGCACCACATACAGCGACAGCTTCTGACTTTTCATTTGATACAGGAATTATTGCAGTTGGCTCTTCGGGCTCTGCTATAGTGAAAGGACAAGGAAATATTTCCTACAGATGTACTATTCACCCTTGGATGACTAGCACTCTTCAAATATCTGGCGCTGCTCAATCTAATACGACTCAATCTTCTTCTTCTTCCTCCTCCTCTGCAAGCAATGCGAGTAATATTATTTCCAATCAAACAAATGTTACTGCTCCTACAGTGAACGTTACTGCACCCACAGTGAATGATACGAATCTTAAAGTTACAGAAGTTATTTCGGGATTGGAAATGCCTACTACGATGGCTTTCTTAGGGCCAGAGGACTTTCTACTATCATTAAAAGGTGGATCAGTGGTTAGAGTAACGAATGGAACCATGGCAAACACACCACTTCTCAATGTTTCTGTGGGGAGTGGTATAACCCAAGGAATGCTAGGGATCGCATTGTCAAATAATTCTCAATTAGAAAATGGCAAGTATGTATTCTTGTATTATACTGAAGTTGTAAGCAATCAAAGTGATGGACAAATACAAGCACAACAACAACAACAACAAAACAACCCGACGAACGGTCAAGAGTCATTACAAAATAGAGTCTATCGCTACGAATTTGTAAACGGGACTCTAATGAACCCGAAATTACTTTTGCAGTTGCCGGCAAAGGAGGGGTACATGGACAACGGTGGCTATCTGAAGATAGGCCCAGATAATAATTTGTATATGAGCGTAGGGGCCATAACTGCCAGTGATGTTTCAGACATTCAAACACTCACTCAGAATTTTGTCAATGGTACACCAGTTGATGGCAGATCTGGAATATTAAGGATAATGCAAAACGGAAGTCCGGTCCTAGATGAACAAGGACATGGCTTACTTGGAGACGGTCATCCCTTGAATCTTTACTTTGGCTACGGCTTAAAGGACAGCTTTGGCATAGACTTTGATCCCATTAGCGGTAAATTGTGGGATGCTGAACCAGGTCGTATTATTGACGACGAAATTAATATTATTGAACCCGGTTTCAATGGTGGATTTGAGGCCTTGCAAGGACCCAGTGTCTACGTTCCTGCAGCGGTGCCAGATCTTGTCAACTTCAATGGATCAGGTAAGTACAGCGATCCTGAATTTGTTTGGAATCAGAAGGTGGTGCCAGTCGGATTAAAATTTCTTACAACAAGTAAGCTTGGCGAAAAGTACGAGAATGACCTGTTTTTGGGCAGCTTCCTTAACGGCAATATATACCACCTTGACCTTAATAACACTAGAGATGCGTTGATGGTCCCAAGTTCATTTGTTTACAATCAAATGGCAACTTGGAATTCGACTGGGGCAGAGGAAATAACTTTCGGAGAGGGATTTGGAGGCATCAGTAGTCTAAATGTTAGCCCCGATGGTTATCTTTATGTGATTTCATTCACTAATGGGAAAATCTATAAAATTATGCCGTCTTGATCTGGGGATATTAGAGACTTTATCTCACGTATCAATTGCAAGACCTGCCACTCTGCGCTGTTAAATTTCCCAGTTGCGATAATTCCGGTATTGGGTCTTGAGTGCGCGCCGGATGACGGCTATAATACCTCCTCTCATGTGTAATACTTTAGTAAGAGAAAGATGCTTATGATTCAGTGAGCCCCGCAGAAGTTATAATCTTAAGCGTAGCAAAAGGGGGGTTAAATAGTAAAGTTCTTTTTCAGGCAGATGGCGCTGACCGGACTCAACTATTATCTGTAATTGAAGGCCTATTATCATCAGGATATTTAGAGGAAACTCAGAATGCCGAATTATCTAGTACTGATGAAATCTCCCAATATGGGCTAACTTACAGAGGCGAACAAAAATTGGTAAATATTGCAAATCAATTGTCTAAGACGTGGAATCAGATCGTGACTGCAATGAGTACTGACATTCCTGCAAATAACATTGCAGCATTTCTGAAATTAGTATCAGACAATGAACAATGGATCTACGTCATGGTGATTCTAGGGTTAATCACTGAAGAGGCCGCGCAGGAAATTTTCAATACTGTAAACATATTGACCGGAAAAGATGAGCAGAGCCCGAGTAAGGATTATCGATTGAATAGCCTAGTGAAGGATTCAGTAGATAATTATGTCGGCTCATTCATACAATATGACTGATAGGCACCATTCTGTGCATCTATCGCAATAGGCCTCCTATTTTTGTAGTGGCTCGGCAACAAGTTTTTTGAAGGGATGATCAGCCGCAAATACAGAAGGGCTTCAGTTTTTGGCTGTTTTCCTGACCAGAGTAGACAAAGATGAGAACTGAATTCTGGCTTGACGCTGTCATGTTAGAATTAGCATTGACATCAAAACCAATAACGACCACACTGATCTTTAAGTAATTTGAAGCTCTGCTTGATGTCATGGTACACCCGTTGTTAGAATATTATGTCAAAAAGGTTGAAGAGATGGACCTAGGCATTGGTATCATACTCTATGTAAAAGGTCTAATTGTAGAAGGAATTACTGTAAAGGAAAAGAGGTTTTACGAGGAATTTGTTGATTACTTCAAGGATGTATCACCTTTGGAAGAAATTTCTCCAGTTATGACTGACAAAATTGATTCAGATCTCTTAGCATTTGTGCATCAAATAAAGGAAGCAAAGCGAGAAGTGCAAAGTTGGGTACCTGAATATATTTACTTGATAGAAGCAAGAGTTTATTCTGGCCCTACATTTATCCGCGTAGGGTTCTGGAGTGGAAAATTATCATCTGTGGATGCGTTCTCAATTGGAAGGGAAGAAGAATCTATCGAACCTTCCTCTTAATGTCACTCAAGCGTCCCAGACTCCTTTCGCCACTAGTTTATCGAATTCAGCACCAAGCATCCGATAAGTTGTTCTTATGATCCATAGCATTGAATTTGAATTCTTCTTCATATTTCCTCCAAGTTAAGCTTTGATTTGACGAAAGCACTAATTCTGAAAATTGATAATTTGAAATTATGAAATCTGACAATGATTCAAGAAAATAAGTGTAGGAACATCGCTCGAGAACATGATATTACCTGCGTCGCACCACTTGAGTGAATGAATATTGGATAAGCTGTTTTATTGAACTGCGATCGATACGATACAGGAGATCCATTTAGCATTACTCGTTATGATTGCAGCAGTGGAGCCCTTACACACAATACTGAATATGGCAACAGCTTAGAACGTAAGTTCAATATTCTAAACCGGAATTCTGAATTATTCCAATTTTATCCGTTCAGTTTATCGAGGGCGAATGATTTGGCATCTTGAACATCTTTGTTATGTGGCTCAATTGCAAGTACTTTGTCGAAGTATTCTATGGCCTCATCGTACCTGCCCAAATCAGATAGTGCCGCGCCTTTATTACCTAGAACCAGTGTATCCGAAGGGTCAATGTCCAGAACTCTGTCATAGTATTCTATGGCCTCCTCATTTCTATCTAAGAAATGAAGTGCGACACCTTTGTTGGTCAGAGTAGTTGTATCATCAGGATCAATTTCTAGAACTTGGTCATAATATGTTAAAGCGTCTTCGTTTCTATCTAGATAATAAAGAGCAAGACCTTTGACATTTAACCCAACTGTATTAACTGGGTCTATGTCTATTACTCTATCGGCATAGTAAACAGCCTCCTCGTATTCTCCAGTGTTTATAAGGGCCGCAGCTTTGCTGTTAAGAGCATAGATATTGTCCTGCTCTGTTGATAAGACTTTGTCGTAGTAGCTAACGGCCCCATCGTATTCTCCTATATTGTAGAGAGAGTCTGCTTCGTCTAGGAGTGTCTTGATATCTGATTCAGATTCAGATTCAGATTCAGATTGTATCTCATCGTGATGGCTTAATGCTTCTTGTCCTAGTGTTGACGATTCTTTAGAATCAAGTGATACATCCCCACCTTCTCCTTTGGCTTGACTACCGCGGTCAGCATTCTTCATCACTATACCTTCGCCAGATAAAGGCGCTACTCTAACTACAGTATCGTTGGAAGTGGTGCTCGTATTAGACGACAAAGGCTCGATTTGGGCCGATGTTGGAATTGACACGGTTAAAATCCCCACTATAGTAACCAAGAAAATCCCGAAGAATGTAAGAATCGTCCTTAAACACATGCGCTTTTTAGATATAAATTGGCGGTTTAATCCTCTTAGGCCTTTAGAAAATTCGAAACCTCTGTTGCTTTGAGATCTCATGCACGAGTCGACATGAATCATAATTACGCATCGCTAGCTCTTGAGGTAAATAGGATTATCGTGAAAATATAAAATAAAATGCTCCAAATTAGGGTATTAAAAAAAGATCATACAAGTGGTGAGCTAGAATATTCTAACTTCAATAATTCATGATTTAAAGCATTTAGTTTGTATTCAAGCAGCGTCTACCTTGCATCATAAAATATTACAGCTTCGCCAAGATCCGTTACCAAGATCCTTTCTCTTGAGTTTACAAGTTTCTATTTGAACAAATAGTACTGATTTCTCTCAAGGCAGCATAGATTCTGTAAAAATTATCGTGGTTTTTTTTACCCAAGGTTAGCTTCACATTGTCTGCTATCATAGTACCACATAATATTAAATTAAAAATTATGTTGATGTATTAGTGACAACCAAGAATAGGCATAGAAAGGACAAGAAAATTTCCAGGACAAAGTCGAAGTCATTTTCATTGAAGCGTACATGCGCGAAGCCTTATTATTATATAGACTAGTCAAATAATGCATCGATCGAATTAGGAAACCTCGAGCTTGATATCCATTAGATTACTGGGAATAATAGCAATAGGCTTTGTACTTGTATTATCATACTTTGTATATTTTTCGCTGCAAAATGCCACTGAATATAATATAAAGCAAGTGTTACTGGATCAGCAAAAACAAAGACAAAATGAAACAACCCGAGCAATCACTTTTCACATTGCGTCCGACTTTGATTCTATCATAGCAAGGCTGGCCTTGATTGCCAATTCAATATCAGGAAATCTCTCCGGTGATGTAATCCAAAAAATACTTAATGAACAGTATCCCGAAGTAGGATCAACTGTGGCATATCCTGCCCAGTTCGTACTTATTAATAGAAATGGCATCGTCGTAGCAGCCAGTCCACAAGCGGGGCCGTTGTATCTAAACGAAAACCTGACGGGCCAAGGGTACTTAGAACGGTCAGAACTATTGAGAAAGCCTATTGTTTCAGTCCAGTATCAAAATAATGAGAGCAATAGCTCGATAATTATATCTTATCCGATAATTCAAAGAATCACAGGCCAACAATTGGGATTAGTTGCTGCAATTATGCGTCCTGATCTATTCAATAATTATGGTAATACATACGGAATTAGTTCTCCATATCTTGCAGTACTAGACCAAAATGGAACTCAAATAGTGCATGCAAATAAAGAATTAGTTGGTAAGAACTTTTTTGATGAATTTACTCAGAACTTTACTAAGCACAATGAACAGTTAAACACATTAGTTAGAAATGTACTTGCCGGCGAGTCTGGTTTTGCTCTTTATTCGATACCATCAGGTGAAAGGTTGACTACTGGCCACCCTGTTTACATAAGGGGGCAACCTACTTTTTTTGTGTTTGCAGTGACACCTACTGACTCACTTTATTCACAAATAAGGGATATTCTCGCTGCGCAGGAATCAGAGACCTTTCTTTTACTAACTCTCATTACTATTTCAGCTGGTGTATTCATTATTTTCCTTCTTATTTGGACTCGTCGCTTGGATAAAGCCGTTGAGAAGAGAACGCAACAGTTGTCATCACTAAATGAAGTTCTTAGTCTTGCAAATCAAAGACTAGAGGAACAGGAACAAGCTGAGAGGAACTTTTTGAATATTGCAGCCCACGAGTTGAGGACGCCGACCCAGGCTGTTATGGGTTATGCTGAGATGTTGAAAATGAATCCATCTATGACAAAGTATTTGGATGCCGTCTTGAACAACGCGAATCGGCTACATAGACTTGTAGAGGACATATTGGATATCACAAGAATTGAAAATAATCTGTTAGTACTTAGAAAGGAGCCCATTTTTGTCGATGAGTTTGTAAAAAAGATGATAGATGACTATGCTGATAAAATTACTGCAACCAAGAAAGACATACAACTCCAGGGTGGACGCCTAGATCATGCAAAGGTATTTGCAGACAAAGATAGATTACATCAGGTAATTTCAAATCTAATGGATAACGCAATAAAGTTTACACCAACAGGAACGATTAAAGTTGATGCTGTCGTGGATCCTTCAGATGAGAAACGTGTAATTATCTCAGTAGGTGACACTGGAACCGGTGTCGATCCTGAAATTCAATCTAAACTATTCGAAAAGTTTGCAAGTAAATCACAAAAAGGTACTGGCCTGGGACTTTTTATAGCCAAGAATATTATCGAGGCGCATGGAGGCAAGATATGGTTTGAACGTAACCTTGACGGAAAAGGCTCTATATTCAAACTTGCTCTGCCATTGGAAAAGTGAGTTCTTCCTCCATAAATTTACCCAGCCTATTATAGTACGCAGGTAGTAATCCCGTCGAGCTCAATAAACAGAGTCTTGATTAGTGGCGTGCTTTGTAACTCCACAAACTTATATTGACGCTGATCATCTCTGAGAGTCCCCCTCCCTTTGGTGATTTATTGGTTATATGTCAAATTCTGATTAGGTAAAACATGGAATGCCAACTTGCAAGTAGCGAGGAATTTCAAGTCTTAAAGAAGCGTCTGCTCAATGAAGTTAAGAAATTATACAAGACTCTGGGCCAAGACCATTCTCCTGTATTTAGACGACTTATGGAGAAAAAAATTCAACTTATCGGTGATACCTTAGAGAGAGTCAGCCGAAATCCAGGCATGAAATTATTCGAACTCTGTGCCCAGATTGAAGAGAAGATTGATGTGCAAGAAAGAGAAATCGACGACGCCAAAACTTTTGAGGTGAAGGAAAATATCTACCACAGCATTAGTGCCTATGAATGGATCTTCGGCATAGTCAAGGCGGTAATGCGAAAGTACAAAACCTAGTATGCTCATGATAAACCAGTGGATCAAACATTCTTTCATTCAGAATCGCTGCTGAAATGGAAATTTAGAGTCAACAGAGAAAACTGAGTTTATGAAGTTTCAAATACATCTCAATATTATGCCAGTTTTTTACAACCAGTTTATGCACGGAGAGGAGAAATGACATCAGGTTCCAACCCCGGTGCTGAAGTCAGACCTCCTTCTCTAACTGCTCCTGACATCGATAAATTATTATCGATGACACTTATAGCTAACTTGGCGACGCTCGGAGAAAATGATGATATCCATATTGTGCCAATGTGGTTCATTCGACTTGGTAACGCCATTTGTATTCCAACCTCTCGTCACACCCGTAAATACAAGAATCTGCTCACAAAACCGCGTGCTTCAGTAATGATAGACGTCTCGCGTGCGGGTCTAGACCTTAAAGGGGTGCTGATTAGGGGACACGTAGACCTTGTAGAAGGAGAGGAAGCACGTAAAATCAATCACATGATCCATTTAAAGTACGTGACTCCCGAAGGACTAGGCGATTCAAGTGTAGCCGCGTATCTTTCACATGGCGATGATATAACTATAAAAATTCACATGGATCACCTAATTAATTGGAACTTGGCAGACTCTAGTGCAGGCAAAGCACTTTGTGTCAGCGGCCGATCCCGTCCACTTGATGCGTGAGAACTTAACTTGCTTGAACTGCCTACAGTAACATATCTCTTCGAAAAGTTATCGAGACTTATTAAAATCATTAATTGAGACTATTCGATAGGGTGCGTTACCTGATTCAAGATGTGATAATGCCTCGTTTACGCGTGATAATGGAAATTCTTCCACTACTGATTCTATGGCATGACGACTACAAAAATCAAGCATCATCAAAATTTCTGCCGGGCCACCTATAGGTGAACCACCAATGGACTTTTCGCCAGAGATTAAAGGAAATACACTGGCCTTTACTTGTGGAGCTGCACCAACAATATATAACTTGCCACCAGGTCGAAGTGCACCAACATAAGTATCCCAATCCAGCTTAACGTTTGAAGTAACGAAAATCATGTCAAAAGTATTTCGATGAGACTTGAGGACATTAGCATCCCGTGTATTCATGCGATAAGAAGGTTATTTGAAATCGTTACTCAAAAAAATAAAAACATGTGAAAATATTAAAAAGCTTAAGCTGACGAAAACTCTTTGCAACTGCATTTATTACATTCTAATGTCCGAAATGGAGATGTTGCATTCTTGTGTTGCCTTCTCAAATGTCCGCACGTGCATTCCTCATTCTGCGGCATATCTATTTAGAATATAAACCTCGTAATAAATCTACGCTAAGTTGGCCAAGCACTTGTAAAATTCTTAATTAGTTTAAATCATTGTAACAACTAATGAGTGACAGTGGTGGTCCTCCATCAATAATGGTGGATGGTATTTTAGAAAAGGATGATAAGGTGTTATACGTAAAGAGAAAAAAAGAGCCATTCAAAGGAGGTTGGAGTTTCCCTGGAGGCAAGGTAAATACCGGCGAGAGAGTTGAAGATGCGCTCAAGCGTGAATTGTTCGAGGAAACAGGTCTTGTAATATTGCCTACCGACATTTTAGGAGTCTATTCAGATCCCGCGAGGGACCCAAGAGGACACAGGATCAGTGTAACATTCATAGCAAAAATCACCGGAGGCGAAACCAAGGGAGGCGACGACGCCGAGTCCGTGCAATGGTTTCCCATACATGACGACCTGGATCTTGCGTTTGACCATGGAAAGATTTTGAATAATTATAGAGAATGGAGGAAAAATAAAGGAACCTATTGGTCGTCCAAACCGTAGGGTTGTAAGACCTTTACTAGTTACTTAGACGGTAAGATAGTGAATTCGAGTAACGCAGTGGTCAGGCACTTCATTTTTGTTTACTTGGATCAAAAAGAACTCTAGTCTTATTAGCTGCTACGATGTCCAGAACAGGCTCCCTGTCATTGAGGTTTGGTTTTGTCTCTAAATCTACGTGTTCTGGGATTCCCACTGTATGAAGATGCAATATCAGGTCTATTTCGATCTCGCAGTTCTTCTGAGACTATGTTCCTCACTTGATCTGCCCTTATTACTATTGGTTTTGGCTTTGATCTTGTAGCCAATCTTGATTTCGAAGCCTTTGGTTTTTTCTTTTCTTGCCTTGATCCAACCTGCGCTTTTATTCTCCTAGTGGCCTTTTTTGCAATATCTCTCGCCATCATGTACGGTACGCCCGATCTTCCCACGGTTTGTGCTAATCGCTCTGTATCAAATTTTTCTTTTCTTCCACTGGATCTTTTGATAATTACATCTTGCTTCTTTACCATAAGTTTGTGGCTATTCTTATGCTTCCTTGCTCTGATCGGTCGCAGGCCCTTTCGCTGGCTTTTATTTTTATATATCTTAATCCTATTAGATGCTTTAGCCGTATTCACGTCTTTCCCATCTCTTACTCGTCTTACACTTGATGCCTTTGAAGATTGAATTGATTTTGACTTCTTACTACTAACTTTCTTTCTCACAGTTTATTTAGTTAAATATCACAAATACAGATTTAAGAAATACATATTATTTCATTGCCACCACGATTGACCGCTTCTCGTAACTCGGGGCTTTGACCTAAAAATGAGCGCAAGCCGCATGTACATATTAACCAGCATAACCTAACTTGTTATAAGAAAGGTAGCTCTCTATAGAATATATGCCACACCAAATATGGAGCGGGAGTATCTCATTTGGCCTAATTTCTATACCAATCAAATTATTCCCTGCTACTGAAGATAAACAATTTTCCTTTAATCAACTATGCCCAAAAGGACATCGGATCAAATACAAGCGATGGTGTCCTGTAGAAGAAAAGGAAATACCATATTCAGATATCAAGAAAGGATATCAATTGCAAAAGGATAATTATTTGGTAGTTGAACCTGACGATCTACAAAAAATCAAATTAAAAACTACCAAGAGTATCGATATCAAGGAGTTTGTTAGCTCAGACGAGCTTGATCCGATCTTGGTAGAAAAGAGCTATTATGTGGCACCTGATACCAAGAAGGGTAATGACAAAGCATATTCATTGCTAGTCAAGGTTCTAAGTGACACGAAAAAAATCGCTATCGGCAAAATAATATTAAGAGATAAAGAAAATGTTGTGGCTTTGAGGCCTTACCAGAGAGGCATGGTTATGCATATGCTGAAGTATCTCGATGAAATTAGACCAACAGACGAAATTCCTGAAATTACAGAAGCCGCTAAACAGCGAACAAAACTTGATCCAGAAGAAATATCATTGGCAAAGATGTTAGTTGATAAATTCAGCAGTAAGGAACTAGACTTGAGTGAATACTCAGATACCTATGCTAAGGAGCTAGAAAAACTAATTGAGGCAAAGAGCAAAGGTAAGCCCTTTGTTACAAAACCTGAGCCAAAGCAAAGAGTCAAACCCGATTTACTTGAAGCACTAAAAGCCAGTATGCAAATAAGAAAGTCCAAGTAGGTACCAGGAAGACTCTGTTAATGCTAGTCCAAATAATATGAGCATTGATTGCTTCAAATCTCCTATGTAACCATATGTGAAGGAAGAGATCTTGAATATCTGCAAGATACTTTATCTTGATATCAAATTGGTACCTGAACCGGTTACTGTATTACGGTTGTCTAACATTAATCTGTTCATCGTTTAGAACATGTCAGTCAAAGTACCTAAACCGATCCTTCTAATTGTGCCAATCCTTGTACCTTTTAATATTTTACTTGACAAATAAAGAAACGGTCTAGATATCATACTACACATTACATTTCAGTGCCAGTATATGGTAATGTAGTAACTAGGACAAAATCAAAGTTTGACAAGTCATGAGAAATCTTTACCAGCTTCATGGTCAAAGTATGGGGAGATGTCCAGCTTGCATTAGTTAGACTGCTACTGCCTATCTGAAACTTTTCCAGAATTGTAAAGGGATTCGGCTGATTAGACGAAGTATCAGGAGAATAAAAGTCGTTCTCATCTTGTGGCGCATTCATAAGAGAACTGTTACTCATTGAGCTTATTAATGCATTTATATCACTATTATTCAAGGAAATTTTATAAGCGATAATAGTGACAAGAGGGGCATTACCATTCCCAGCTGAATGGTCAAGATTGACAGAAAGCGTACTTTCATCAATCATTTGGATACCACTAATCGAAACATTATCTACCATGCTAACTCCAATTGCTCCCAATAGAGATTTACCAAGGAAAAGATTTTCAATTCCTTTTAGATCAAAGGGCATATTGGAAAGTGGATCCATAGACCCGGGACCAGCAAAGTCATTGAGACCAGAAGAGTTCGAAAGCAAGAGATTATCAGAATCCATAAAGGAGCTATTATCTGGAGGGCTTTGAGCAAGAACGGCGCTCAAGAAAGGATCTATATTAGCAAGAGCAATTAACAACGTTATTGATACAAATATTGATGTAATCGAATGCATATCGAATATCGAAACTCTTTTCCTCTGACAGTATATTAATTTTCACTTAGAACCAGAATACATTAAAACCACAAAATATTGAATAGAGTGAAAATGACTGAAGTCCTATCAGTTGACGGTAAGAAGATTGATCAAGCCCTAAGTGAGATCGCAAAATTAATACTCCGACTAGGTAGAAAACCAAAAAGGGATGAACGCTTGATTAAAAGGATTACAGAAATACGTGATCAAATACAAGATGCAATAATTCAAGCGAAATTGAAAAAGAGTCTTTCAGCGAAAAGATAGCTTTTAGACTTTAATAAACAGGCTCATTGTCATTTGTATTAGTATGATTGTATTGGCATCTTAAGTTACCGAGCTCGTGTATAAGCAGAATTAAATCCTGCATCGTCTTTCTGTAACTCTTACGTCCAGTTAGAGCATGCACACTTTTCATTTCTATTTATGAAATGAAATATTGGGAGCCTGGATTCTTGCCATACGTCTACACAGCATTTTAAATGAATCCAATGCATCTACTTCAATTGCTCCGGGTAGGTGTTGTATGGATTGAACATAATTGTTAAGCACATAGAGATCGTTTATACTTACTTCTATCTTGATATCTTTATCCTTAAAGTCGTCAGATAATGTTCTATTTTTAATCCGTACATGGCCTGCCATTTGTTTTTCCGTTTCTTGATCCAAAGGGTAGATTCCTGAATGAATTGATTCTTCAATCATCTTACATAATTCTGAAATTTTCATTACCTTTATTATAATTCCTGCAACTGACATTATTAACTTTCTACGTCAGGTGCGCGTAAGTGTGAATACTTATAACTTGAACCAAATGATGGATCTATACGACATTCACATCCGGGCGTTGTGAGGAACTTGACAATACAAATTTATTATTGATGCGCTAGGGAGATGAGCACGATGAAACCAATTACAAGGTGGATTATATTGCTTCACCAAAAAAAAAACATTATAGATAGGTATTTTCTGCTCATCTCAAGAAGCAAGTTTGAGCGCAATCCCAATTAAGACCTGGATAATCGAAAATGACAAGATCGTAGTTAATCAAAGACAAGACGAACAATATCATGAGAGTTATTGGGCATGTCCAATGAATGAAGGTCCTAAAAGAGAACTCACGATACCAATTCTAGTCGGTCACTTAAAGCAATTGCAAGAGGGACAAGATTGTATATTGGTGGGTTGGGCATGGAATATTGATTTCAAAAACCCATATATCAAGGCTATAATGGAAAACGAATCACTGCGTGACGCAGCAGTTCAGAAATTAAAGCAAATAATTAACAACCATTTCAGGATTGTCTTCCTACCAGAAGACAATTCTTTCTCGAGAATTAGAGTCTTCACACTGTTACTAGTTAGTAGAATAACAAAAGCAAAATTGCACGATACTATGGAACAATCCTGGTCAAACTTTGCTATCGTATTATCAGAATTCGAAAAGCAAATGGATGACGGATTTTCAGGCATCTTATAAGTCATTTTTGAGTTGTTGTGCATCCCTAGTATTTCCTTACTTGAAGGGAGGGTAAATATTTCCGATTCTAAATAAAAGACTTTTCCTTAGTATCAGAGAATCTAGGTAGCATTGTGAATCTGGTCACATCTGAATTTTCTCTCTGTCTCCTTTCTTCAAGCTCCTCAAAATGCCTTGAAAAATGACCAGTATCACTAACGAGGTCATCTCTTTCCCAATAAACTGCATTCTTATGATGATGGCTGCCATTGCAATTATAGGCGCAGGATAAATAGTCTTCAGTTCTTGGCTGCTCGCGAGGTATACAATACCGCGGATCTATTGGAGGAATAATTTCAAACGATGATCCACAGTAAAAACAAGCGGCCTCAAAATTATGTTCAACTAACACGTGCTAGATCCGCAATCTGTAGTTTAAATTAATTGAGAACTAATTAGTTTATCCAATCAGTTAGCTAAAACAACATTTAACCACTAGTGCTTAGATAACGAGTTTTTAGAATGGAAAAAAAGTACGCATTCATACTAATATTTATACTCTCTCTGTCTTATCCGCACGCGACTGGGCCATTCAAGGTGGTATTTCATGAATCCATGTAATTTAGTTCAATATTCTATGTCAGACAGCATTATCGAGTGAGATAGTATCTCTTTCGTAACATAACTGGTTAACTAATGTCATTAAGCCAAGAATGTGTTTATTTAGGAATAGCAACTAACATGAAATGTCAAAAACTTGGTTAGTTAATCTGCAAGTAATACGTTTTTTGAAATCCTTTCAAGCATGACTTTAACTACAGCCATACCTTCCTTTTCCCGATCTGTAAATTTATAATCAGGATCATCAATTTTTTCGAGCACTCGACGGTTATTGTAGGGATAATCAAATAGTGTTTCTGACAACCATTTATCAAACACCTGCACAATTTCAAAATACTGATCCTTCATGTGAAGTTTGGGGACAACTGAAGTATATTAGGCATTTGTTCTCACAAACAAAACAATTGTGTAAACTAATGTAACCTTTCAAGGAAATTGACCTCGAGAGACAGTAAAAAATTATTTTACCACGCCGAGCTTGCTTCTGGTCCACGCCTACCTTCTGTCATGACAGGTATGAACTCGTCATTAATTTGACTTTGAAGCTTTAGAACTCGTAATCCTTTCTCAGTAGTCCTTAATTTTCGATCTTCAATCTCTATTAGTCCTTTTTCAATAAGTTCAGATAAGTGTCCATTTAGCTGATCAAATGATAAGAATGCCTTGTACATTATTCTTGTCTTAGTTGAGCCACCATTTGCTGCATCTAGTATGAGTCCCATAATATCCGATTTACTTCTATATTTCATGAATTAGAATTATAGTGAACACAGTTGTATTTATGGGTCAGCAAAGTTTCTACCAAAACCATTGTCTACTTTCAGATAAGAAAGTACCTAATTATCAATGCCAACGCATGTAGTAATACCGCCCCTAAAGTCGCATATGCAAAATCAGTACCAAATGAACCAGCGTCATAATCTAACCTGCTTAACAAGAGATTATTTCATCAGAGTGCGACATGCTAATGAATCTATAGTGGGTCCAAAGTAATTGGTCACGATTCTTTATGAAAGTTCCAAACTTGCGGAAAAGCATGTGCTAATACTTTCTAGGTTGCCCGACCCTCTACTGAGACACCCTAGACATCAATGGCTGGCCTATCGCACTTTACATTTGAACACATGGTCTATACTTATTAGTCGTCGCCTGGTCCTTCTGATGGATCTATTCCTGGAGCTGGGGCTACTGACCCTGGACTTGCTCCCCCTGACGCATCTCCAGCCCTCTTAGTTGAACCAGAGCGGCCGCCACCAGCTGCTATCTCTGCAAAATTTATCTGACCACGAATTTCTCCATCAGGATATGCATCTGTGTATACGTTTACATACGCTGTGCCATTATTCATTAAGTTTACCAAATCAATGACCTGATTATCTTTAAGTGGTCCTTGTAAATCATCATTTGTTAGGTTATCTTCGATTAGTATCATTGGTGGATCATTGTTCCCGGAAGCGGACTTTGCCTCTGCCAAAGTAGCTACTGCGTCTCCATTTTGTCCAATGGTTCCAATATGAATTTGAACCTGATTCGCCTTCTCAATCCCACTAATATTGACTGAATAAGAAATTTGGCTGGCATTACTGTTTGTTTGGAAGGTCGCTAATCCAGCAGAATTTGGATTTGTGGGAGTAACCTCGTTCTTACCTGAAAGTACCGCTGAAAAAGCTTGTTCCTGGCCCCTAGCAGCATTGGGAAGAACAGACAGAGATCCGACAGAAATTACTGACACAATTATAATGAAAATAAAGAACTTGTACCTGTGATCCTTCATACCATAATTAATGATTTTTTATCGTTTATAACGGTTCAATGATAATCAGTGCAGCTGACTGGGCAACACTTAAGTCCATTAATCTCGGGTGCGCAGATCACGATAGCACTGTCGAGAGCCTTCCCTAGCGATTCTCGAAGGTATTGTTGGACGATGCAATGCCAAGTTCTAGGCAATGGCTAAAACCGTGTTTACTATGATTATTATTTAAATTACTTTGCAGACTACCTCTGATGGCATATGCCGTTCCGCTTAGGAAACAACTTTGAGCTTTTTTGCTTGCGGCGAAGAGTCAGTTCTATTTGTGATAGTCTTATGTTTATGATTCCAATGGGTTAGGAACTCTGAAATCAATGGCTCAAAATTTGTAGTTGTAGGGTCTTTTTTCTTTGCCACCTTGCCAAATTTCTGTCCAAACCTTATGCAAGTCCAACAGCCAACCAATGGAATTAGAGGCGCTACGTAGAATCCAGTGTGCTTTCCTGTGAATCCCCAGGCTTCGCCGACCAAACAAAACTTAGAGTCTGATGCAAGAATACACATGTCTAGTTTATCCAATCCATTCCTGAATTTTTTGGACCAGAGAGGACAAATTTGTTCGAAGGTTAGGTCATGTTCTGAACCTGAAATAGCCATCGCTTCATGTTTATGTGAATGAACTGAGTTCAATCCCATCATACTACTCTTATATCAACAAGATCCTTTATTTCTTTTATCCCTTCTTACCTATCCTAATAAGCGGCCGCTAACATTTACAATGAAAAACTAGCCGCTAATACACAACCTGAAATCTAACTTGTTTTATTTTTGAGGAGGCCAGGTATGAAATTATCCGGGAGAGTCATATAGTCATCAATACTAATAGTGTATGATTTGCAACTAATAGAAACTATCAACAGACCGAATGATCTTGTAGTGGTCATTTATGCGGTATGATAATTATCAAGATGCCAATGATTTACCAATATTAGGTAATCGTCTAATAAAACAGAAGGCATAATCAGTAATGTCAAACAACAGAAAGTCTGGTGTCTAGCGGTACTTTTACCCAGTTATCTCTAATAATAAGAGGGAAAAATACTTCTTAATAGACATAGACTGAACGAGAACGAACATCTTGATAGAGCAATTGAGGCCACCTTATTTCTTCTAGTACTTGCTCAAATGCTACACCTCACTACTCTACTGATGTGAATTTGTTTGCAATATGATAAGAGCGTTATACGTTAATCCTAGGTTGCATAATCTTAATAATTACCGATATCGATAACAGAGTATCCCGAATATTTTTATACATGTTTTTTTATCTACTTTAGTGTTGAGTCCAACGAAAAGCATTATTTTCGTATTTCCACTTGCAAC
>JBIOZE010000032.1:0-16134 GCA_044870745.1 Nitrososphaeraceae archaeon
TTTCTGGCGATGTGTCTGATTTTTTCTCTGCTAACAATTCCAATTAGAATCCTGAAAATTGATTATTAAAGCCTTGAGAAAGAATCAAAGATAAATTAATCAGTATGAATAATTATGTGGACTTCCTATAGAATTAATTATACTTTTTCAGAATGCGATATTATTGTACCAGAGTTGGCACTCAATTAGGAACGCAATATCCTGCGTGAATTGGAAAGTCTAAAGCTATATTTGCTACGTATAAATACTCACTAGGTTGCATGACAAATATGATACGGGTTGGTTTGATTGGAAAAACTAATGCCGGCAAAACGACATTTTTTAATTCTGCAACCTCAAGTACTGAAGAAATCTCAACATATCCATTTACTACAAAAAGGCCGAAAATTGGAAATGCTAACGTTATTTCTCTCTGCGTTCATAGAGAATTCCATGTTCAGGATTCTCCTAAAAATTCCAAATGTTTAGATGGATGGAGATTCATACCTATAGAGCTAGTTGATCTACCTGGTCTAATAAAAGGGGCTTGGGAAGGTAAGGGATTGGGCAGTCAATTCTTGTCTGTGGCAGCACAATCTGATGTTTTACTTCATGTCGTAGATGCATCAGGAAGTATAGATTCTTCTGGCAGGCTTGCAGAACCTGGTACTGGAGATCCGCTTGCTGACGTTGCGGATGTAGAAGAAGAGATGGTTTTATGGTACCTGAAACTATTTGAAGGCAACAGGGACAAAATTACGAGAACAATAAATTCTGGTTCAGATATAGTAGAATCCGTTACCGAAATCTTTAGGGGAATCGGAGTCAGAGAATGGCACGTGAAGAAAGCGTTGGTAGACAACGAATTGGGTAATAGAAAGATAGAGTCATTCGGAACAGACGAAACCCGGAGGTTTGCGTCGACATTACGGGAGATCTCTAAACCCACCCTTATTGTCGCTAACAAGGTAGACCTGTCGGCAGCCGCAGATAATTTCAAGAGGCTCCGTGAACATAACAAGCACATGTTGGTTGTTCCCTGCAGTGCTGATGCTGAGTTAACATTGAGACTTGCTCAGGCAAAGGGTGTAATCAAATATTTTCCAGGTGATGAAAGATTCGAAATAAACGAAAGAAAGTTATTGAATGAAAAGCAAAAGTGGGCATTAAATTTCATAAGAAAGGACATACTTGGTGAATATCTTCAGACAGGCGTACAATTTTCTTTGAATGTTGCAGTATTTAAATTGCTTAATATGAACGTGGTTTACCCTGTTGCTGATCCTAGCAGACTTTCAGACAAAGAAGGAAATGTGTTGCCTGATGCTTACCTCATGGCCAATGGTTCCTCTGTAGAGGATCTGGCAAAGGAGATTCATACAGACCTTGCAAAAGGAATTCTCCATGCAGTTGATATAAGAAGTGGGTTAAGATTGCCAGTAAATTATTTGATCAAAGATAGAGATGTTTTGTCCATAGTATCGGCCATGAAGAAGAAATGACCTCCAATTCAGCTAAACTGAATCAATTGTACAAGAACTTCATAAAATGGACTGTAGATGACTCTCAATGTTGTTCGAGTAATTATCTGTTGAACAAGAGGGAAAGTGAATTTTGGCCTGCTTTACTACTGACCAGAAAGTTGATATCTTATCAAACATAATTGCTCTTTCCTGTAACCTATTTGTAATCATTTAAAATGTCGCTATAACGCACATCTTTGTATGCTACGTATTTTACATATTCTCCATATGTCATATCAAATGAACAAAATGAACATTTTACAGAGCTGAAATCATCAGATAGTTCAGCGGATTTTTTGCAGTCAGGACAGATTATCTTCATGCTTTAACTTATTCAAATTAGGGCTAATAAGGATATAGCTTAGGCTCAAATTAAAATGAAGGGAATTTACCTAGCGACTAAATCGCTTTAAGCTGTTTTACTATTGGTTGTCGACCTTTTCGGAAAACACGGAAACCGCAAATACATTTTATTTCTGGAAGCTTGGACAATTCGATATTAGTCACGGCCGTTCCACATCGCATACACTCGTACAAAACATCACCTATTGACTCAACACTAGCCATACCAACTTTATTCGATCGAGATCCAAATTTAAGCGTTTACTGAAAAAAGGTGATACAATTGAACGAATTGAAATGTAGGGATTTAATTAAACAACATGTGTATGATTGCTAGATACCAACGTTACAAATTGGGGGCGCATAACATTCACGTAGTGATTAAAGTTTCAATCGAATATTGAAAGGTGGACAGCAATGATGACGCTAAAGATTTGGTCACTACTCAGTTCTTAATCTTGTCTTGCTTGTATTTTTTGACTTCGTGTAGCTCTTGATCGCCAAAAAAATAATTTCTAAAATTACTTAATAAAAAATGAGTTATCATGTTCCAATTATCAGGATCAAACAAACTTACAGCTACAGCATTTAATTTTCTTTGTATCTAAACATGATTGGATTAAGGTGGGCATTAAAGTGGACTGCCGATTACCGATTTGTCGCTATTCTCGCTGCTATGAGGCTATGTTTTCTTTTCGCTCAGAGATCGTGTTACCAATAGTTCTAATTCTGTGAGGAATCTATTTACCTTACTCGAATTGACACTTAATTTCCCTCCAGCAGCAAAGTCATGACCACCGCCCTCTTCCAACGAATCTGCAATCCTTCGGCATGAAATTCGATCATTATTCCTCCTTATGCTTACTTTACCAACCTTGTTATAAAAAAGGGCAAGATCCGCATCAGTTGCTTCAAAAACATCCTTTGCAAATAAACTCGTCTGGATGTAGTCAGACACAGGAACGAAAGCTACTTCAAAGCCTTGAATATGTCTAATCAAGATCGAACTAAGAGCCCTACTCTTTTCGCGATTGTAAAAGGTCAAATAACGTAAATAATCTTCATGCATTTCTGTGTCCCAGAAAATTCCGATGGCACTCTTTCGTGCTAGATCGGTCAACTTATCCTGGGAATTAGATAAATTGCGATAATACTGGATTAGTGCAGAAACTGGTGGGAGAAATTCAATGTTAGTCATAAAATCCAAACTGTGAGCCATTAGCGCAAGTTGTTTTGCTATTTTATTACGAGGCGTAAAATATCTAAACATTAGCTCTGCAGCACACGATCTACCTGATTCATCATGAACTAATGTTGATATGTTCTTGAGCAATTTCATAGCTTTCTTAGGCCATGGGTGATGATCGACCCAAGTAACTCTCCAATCCATCTGGTTAATCTTCGCAATCATCTCTAGGCATAATTCTTCAATACCAGAATTTATTCCCAAGTCTGAAATGATAACTACACCATTTGCATTTGCATTTGCACTTTCGATTTTTCTGAAGATTGTGTTAAACATACGCTGGAAATTAGAATTACCATAGTTATGGAAAGAAAGTGCTACATTTTGGTACTTGATTAATCCAATTGCAGCCGAGTAAATCCCATCTAGATCTGAAATATGAGAACATAATATTGCACTAAATCTTAATACACACTCATGGTATAATCGCAAACGGTTCTATTTAGACTATGTTGATGATTATTGTGATTTTTAAGAGTTGTATTGATTAGGAAGAGAGTTGAATATAGTATTCACATCTAATTAAATGATGAGTCAATGACTATTAATCTAGTATTTAATATTGACTTAAATTGTCAAATTTGACGAATATGGAGACATTGATCGCGATCACTGCAAAATTCCAGAAGCATCCATACCAGCAAGCGAATACACGATTAAGAACCAAGAAAAGTCAAACAATTAGTTTGGTCTTTCTTAAGATAGTATTTTAGTATAAATTAATCAAGTTAAGCAAGTAATACCTTATTACCTACTGAACTTCGTCGTTGAATGATTTATCATTATTTAATGACTTAAGATTCGAGAGAGTCCCTTTAATAATTTCAGTAAATCCCATGTCTGTAAAATTTATTCTCTAATACAATAATAGCACTGAACAGTTAAGTCTCATCTTATGAATACGAAATCGATGTTGTATATGAAACACAAAAATTGCTATTTTTGTAATGGCGGCAAACTATTGAGCACTACTGTATTGGTTACTAATCCAAGAAGGATGACATACGTACAAGGTACTGTAACAGGGACTGACGTAAAATTGGAAATGGCCAGTACTATTATCAAAATTCTTAAAGAAAAACATCCAACACTGGCTGCACTGGCAGCTGAAGAGGGTAAAGACTTGTGAAAATAAAGGTTCTTGACGCTAAGGAAGCGGTTAGACCGCAATAACACTAAATATTGATCTATACACTTATTACAACAATATAAGCAAATAGACGAAGCCCATAACTTTTTGACTTTACGTTTATTTCAGTCGTCTCCAACAATTATTTAGGCCTATCAGAAAAATGATTCATCCGCTTATCCAAATGCAAAGAAAAATGCAATACCCGATCTTAGGTTATCTGTTACTCGATAGCACAAGGATGACAAATTATCGTCTTTGGAGATCTCCTTACCTCTATTTTATTAGAACAAATCGAATCAGCCTGAGATATTATTCGAAGGATTTATTTCCCTTCGCATAACTGCCAAGTATTCTTCAATTACCCTCGCTGAACTATTCTTATTACGCAGCACCTGCATAACCACTACTCCTCCACGAAAGGAGCTAATAATCAACACATCATATTCAAGTTTATATCTAGATAAACTTCCTATAATCTTGGTAGGAAAAACATGTACTATTCAAGCGTGAAAAAGGATAGCAATTCGGCGAGAATTGTTTATCTTGGAGTTTTCTATATTTCGGCGACTATCATGGCAGCGATCACAATGTATGCACTCTATGCTAGCCTAATTGAATTTCTATCAACTGGGAAAATAGTCATCGGCGAAGTGCTTGTCACTACAGAATTTCCAGCTAATGGGCTTTCTAAGCTAGTGACTTATCTCATGATCGTTTCTGTCTTAGCCTGGTATTGCGTAACGAAATTGGGGGGTGAAAAGGTCAAGGATATCAAACTAGCTTTGAAGGCAGTCTTGCAACTGATAGTTTTAGTAATAGCTGTCGTTTCTCTTTATGAGTTTGTATATAATTTTATGGTGTGGAGTTCACTTATAACAGTTGATGCCTTGCAAGGAATTATGAAATTGGATTCTATTAACGTTCCTTATCCAAATCCCAATACACCATGGAATTTGGTCTTCGCAACCAAAATGTCACTAGCGGCATTTTTGATCTCAACCCATGCATTTTATATTATTGTTAGAAAGAAAAGAACTGACTCATGATTGGAATCATTTAGTGGGCTAGAATTCGGTTGGCCGGATTTCCAACAATGGACGATATCAAATTCAATAATTACGAAAAAAATCAAAAGTTTCAACCTAGTTATCGGTTTGTATCCCCTGATACAATGCGATATTTATCCTTAGTCACAGTTATATGATAGGTTCTGAAAGTGACATCAATGAGTAAAGAGGCGAATTCTACGCAACGGGAGGCGGTAGAGCACAAGGTCTCGGAGATGATTCAGCAATCAAAGATTCTCGAAACATATCTGAATGACGTAATGACTAAAGAATCTGCCTTAACTAGACTGATTGGTGAAGCCCAATTTGCTTCTGAGGCCCTTCAAGCACTTTCTGATGATGATGATGTCCACTCCATGGTCCCGTTAGGCCTAGGGGTATATGCTAGATCGGTTATAGGATCTGTAAAAAAATTGCTCGTAAATATTGGGGCCGGTGTAACAGTGGAAAAATCTAGAGCTGATACCATGAATTATTTAGAATCCAAGATTAAGGGATTTGAACTTGGATTAGGTCAATTGAATGGACAGAGAGATCAGATAACCAACCGAATGAATCAAATTCAAGACGAAATAAATACGTTAATTCAGAACGCATCTAGAGATAAATGACTGAATGTAATATTCATGCTACGTAATGAGAGGCTAAACGGATTTGTTTGATAAGCTGAAAAAAGCCTTTTCGGATATCTCCAGGTCTATAGGCCAAAAGGAGATGTCTGAAAATGATATTGAGATTGTAGCGGAAGAAACACTATTTTCGTTAATTGAAAGTGATGTCGCTCATGAGGTAGCTACAAAAATAGTAGAGGATCTGAAATCGTCTTTGATTCAAAGCCGAGCAGAGAAGAAGAAATCCCAAGAACTAACACGTCACATGCTAATGAATCTACTGAAGAATTTATTCCAATCCAATGAAAAAAGGAATATAATTCAAGAAATAATTGAAAAAAAGAAGCTAAAAGGCGGACCCTATGTTATCGTCTTTTTGGGGATAAATGGAACTGGAAAAACAACCACAGTGGCAAAGTTCTCAAGGATATTGCGTAAACTAGGATTATCAGTTTTATTTGCGGCAGGAGACACGCATAGAGCTGGCGCTATCGAACAATTGAATCAACACGGTATGAATCTTGGCATCAAAGTAATTTCTCAAAGGTATGGAGCAGATCCGTCTGCTGTAGGAAGGGATGCTGTAGAGCATGCCAAGAAGAATTACATTGATGTAGTCCTAGTAGATACGGCAGGAAGAATTCAAACGTCTAAAAATTTGATGGAAGAAATTGGTAAAATTGTACGTGTCGTCAAACCCGACATGAAAATATTTGTTGGAGATTCTCTGGCAGGTAACGATACTATTAATCAAGCTAGGGAATTTTTTCAATACACAAACTTTGATGGAACAATATTAACCAAGAGTGACGCCGATTCTAAAGGAGGGGCTGCTGTATCAATCGTACATTTGACCAAGAAGCCAATTCTATTTCTTGGTATCGGTCAAGGATATGATGATTTGGTGGAATTTGAACCAGAAAAATTCCTTAATTCAATGCTAGAAATTGTCGATGAAAGTAATGACAAAGATTTGTCAAATAGAGACAGGAAAATTTCTGTTGATCAGGTACCTTTAGAGCAAGTTCACCGAACGAACCATCTCGATCCAAAGCAGTCGATACTAGTAAAAAACAATCACCAGTTCTCTCGTGATAAAGGATATGAAATTAATGCACACGTAAGTAATGTAGATAAACCAGAACTGACCCCCAACACTGAAAATCAAGCCCACTCGAATTCAAGCACCAAGAACCTGTCGACAATTTACAAAGCAAATCATACAAAAAAAAGGATATTTCGCAGATTGCTTTCAAATGATGAGGGTCACGGCACTTCTGTCAACAATTCAAGCAAAAAACAATCTAACCAAGTCAAAGGATTTGAAAATGACAATAATGGAACTGAACCAGAATCTACTGATGAGGTTATATACCTTTCAGATGAAGATATAGATGGTCTTACTGACTAAAAGAAATCTACTTAGCATGCAGGATGTAAGCAGGGATGACATTTACTCCTTAATTTCTAGGGCATTGATTTTCAAGAAAAATAGATCTCAGTCAAAAACAGTCCTTAAAGGGAAGACGCTTGCGTTAATCTTTCAGAAACCCTCTACTAGAACTCGTGTGAGCTTTGAAATTGCAATGATGCAACTTGGTGGAAATACAATTTATCTCAATTTTAATGACCTTCAACTATCTCGTGGGGAATCAATCCAAGATACGGCCAAAACATTGTCATTGTATGTAGATTGTCTTGTAGCTCGCGTTTTTTCTCATTCCGATGTTGAGAACCTTGCGCGACATTCTAAAATCCCAGTAATAAATGGCCTTTCCGATTTGTATCACCCATGTCAAGCGATGGCAGACTTGATGACCATTAATGAACACAAAGGTCGTCTTGACGGATTGAAATTGGCATGGGTAGGTGATGGAAATAACGTTTTCAATGATCTCCTAATCGCTTGTATGAAAACAGGAATATTTGTGACAGCAGCATTTCCAAAAGGATACGAACCGCCATCGTTTATCTTGGAGCTTGCCAAATCGGTCTCATTCCCGAAAAATCCAGCTTTCAAAATTATAAATGAACCGAGTAAAGCTGTGAAAAATGCAGATATTATTGCTACTGATACTTTCATTTCCATAGGCTCAGAGGCCGAACGTAATATCAGAAAGAAGATCTTTTTACCAAAGTTTCAGATCAACTCTGCGTTAATTCGTCAGGCCAAACCTGACTCTATATTCATGCATTGTTTGCCAGCTAAGAGGGGAGAGGAGGTTACCGATGAAGTCCTTGATGGCAACTCATCGGTGGTGTGGGATGAAGCTGAAAATAGACTTCATATTCAAAAAGCGATACTAGAAACTCTCGTAGTATGACTACACCAATTCCCAAGCTAGTCAAGGGCTTGCTATTATGCTAAGTTCATGAAGGGGGTACATTTGACTTCTTACTTGTAGGCACTATGTCACGGGAAGTTAAATTCAAATTTGAATGACCGAATATTAATTAGACCCTTCTATAATGATATGTTTCGTGTTTAAAGGTTCAAGGCTCCCGAGAAATAATATAGAATTTGACCCAGAATGGCAAGCCGCACCAGCAGAAGCCCCACATTTAATGAAATGGATAAACAAAAGGTTAGAATTGACTGCTTATTGTAACGTCAAAGACGATCAATGCAATATTTTTCCAAACATGCGCAGCGACCCCATATTACCGGATTTGACAAGCTACAGAATGTCCCTGAACACTAGTCATAAGAATAGTACAGAAATAACAAAATACCTTTCTAGCATTTACTTGAATCCAACTTATCGGGATCCGCGTTTCTTAAGACGATTCAATCAGGACGAGATCAGTCAAGTCCATTACTTCAATTTGTTTTAGTTACTCTACAAATCGAAGGGAGAATAAAAATAAGACATTTTAGTATATTAGTAACAATTTTAGTTGCATGTATACTAAACAATGCAAGCGTAACCCAATCTTCAGAAAGCGAGAACGGTGGTGCTTATCTTGATTCAATAAGATTCATTCAATATATAGATGGTAACGTTGCTCTTGAAGAGATTCGTTCCGGGAACCTTGATACTTATTTTTTTAGAATTCCCTTAGAGCAAGCATCATCTGTTTATAATGATGACAAACTTAAAGTCTATGAAAAGGGTGGTGGATCTTTTGGTGTTTTACTGAACCCTGCCCCCTCAAATAGTTCGAAATTATTAAATCCTTTTCAATTCCGAGAAGTCAGATTTGCAATGAATTATTTAATTAATCGCAATTTTGTAGTTGGTGAAATTCTGAGGGGTTATGGTAACGTTCAGATAGATCCGTTTGGGGTTAATTCACCCGAGTTTGGAAGTATATTACCCGTAGTAGAATCTTTTGGTTTTGAACACAATCCTAATCTCGCTCGCAATGTGATAGACGAGGTACTGACTTCAGCGGGCGCTAATAAGACAGATGGAAAATGGTACTTTCATGGCACGCCCATCTCCATTAGAATTCTTATAAGAAGTGATGATATTGCAAGGAAGTCTATGGGGGAAATGCTCTCGTATGAACTTGAGAACTTAGGTTTCACGGTTTATCGTGAATATGGTGATTTGAACAAGGCTAACAGTGTAATTTACGGAAGTGACCCGCAGCAATTACTATGGAATGCTTATACCGAAGCATTTGGTGGAACGTCCGCATTTGTAAGGTATAATCCAGTAGTTACTTCTCAGATGTATGCCCCTTATTTTGGAAGAATGCCAGGTTGGCAATCTCCTTCATTTTGGAATTATGAAAACGAAACAATAAACAAAATAACCCAAAGACTTGAGTTTTCAAATTTTACCTCACTAAAAGAGCGTGAAATTCTTTTGAACCAGGCTGTCAAGATGGGGATTCAAGAATCTGTAAGGATCTTTGTAGCTCAAACAATTGACCCATTTGTTGCTTCCTCATCTATCAAAGGTTTGATTAATGACTTTGGCGCAGGTATTCCAAGCAGGATATCGCTCATTAATGCGCGTTCTGACATTAGCAACAACACACTGAATGTGGGAGTAAAACAAATCTATCAAGGGGCTTGGAACGGTGTTGCTGGATGTAGTGACCTTTACTGCACTTATGTTCTTTCGTTGATATCTGATCCTGCTACTTTCAGAAATCCATATGTTGGTGAAGTTATCCCTTTGAGAGCAATATGGACAAACATATCGACAGCGGGACCATTAAATAAGGTTGCCATAGATCCTCGCGCCATAGTTTGGAATACGAGTATGCAGAGATGGGTTGAAGTTGGCAACCAGGCATCATCGACAAGTGCTGTTACTTTTAAGTTGATTTATTCTAATTGGCAAAATGGTGAGCCAATGACAAAAGATGACTTGTTGTATTCCATGTATTTTCCAGTAGAATGGGGAACTGTCACAGGAGATAACGACACAACATCTGATCCTGAATATAGTGCGCAAGCCCAAGTTGTATTGCCCCTTTTGAAAGGTGTAAAGTTCTTAGCTGATAATAGGCTGACTTCATTTGTAGATCTGTGGCATTTTGATGATAAAGAAATTGCTGACTTTGCATCAGTTTGGAGTTCGTCCCCTTGGGAAATAATGGCCGCAGCTGAACGTCTTGTGGTAGATGGGAAATTTGCCTTCTCTAGGTCAGAAGCCACTGTAAGAAATGTAGACTGGTTGTCATTGATTATTCCTTCCCATGCAGATGCCATCTCGGAGGAGTTAAAAAAGATGAGATCAGAGGAATTTATTCCAAATTCGCTTCAAGGAATTGTCACAAAGCAACAGGCAATACAGCGATATAATGCCAGTATTCAGTGGATAACTCAACATCGACATGCCATTATTGGTAACGGGCCATTTATTTTGCATTATTACGATCCAAGCGCAAGAGTTATCAAGCTCCTTTCATTTAATGATAAAACTTACCCTTTCAAGAAAGGATTTTGGTCACAATTCGAAGTTCCTCAGATTGCTACTATAGAGGAAGTCAATCCTAAAAGCATCCCTAGGATAGTTCACTTAGGTGAACCCCTAACATTTGAGGTCAAAATATCGATTAATGGATCTCCCACTGACAACGCTAGTTTGCGATACTTCGTTTCTGACAAGAACGGAAAGCTTGTCGGTTTTGGAAATGGCACAGGAACTGAAGAAATAGGAAAGTATCTTATTTATCTCACCGAAAATCAGACTAAACAACTAAGTCAGGGACCAAATCGATTGGAAATGTTCGTCCATAGCAATGAGGCCCTAAAGCCAGATCTATACAGCACCACGTTAATCGGAATGAACAATACTCAATCAGGCTAAAGTTAGCTAATATTTAGAATATACTATTAATAGTCAATATTCTCAATGTACTCGCAATTTGCGATTATTTAAGGTTATTCTAATGCGCAGCTTTAACATGGTGCTCGTTTTGTTTGCGACGGTATTCATTACAATTATGCTGACTGGGGCTACATTAGACAAGATTCTATTGGAAAATGTCAGAACCCAGGTAGTCGACGAAGTGAATGAAAAGCATCTGAAGTTTCAAAATCCTACTGATAAACAAGCGTACTTGGAAAATGAGGTTCAGCACAGGACTGAGGAACTAGGTCTGAATGAAGAATGGTACTCACCAACTAAGCTAATTTCAAGGATCGTTAGTACAATGACTTTGGATTTAGGCAAATCACATTTTTTTACTACAGATGAAGGGTCATCAAATGTAAGAGATATCATATTTGAAAAAATACCGAAAACACTCCTTTTGTTTAGCTCATCCACAATTTTAGCCATTTTTGTAGGCATCCTACTAGGAACATACGTAGCTGGAAGAGTTAATTCCATACCAGACAAGCTCACTCCGATCTTTGCCATATTTAGTAATAGTTTTCCATCGTGGTGGATTGCCATGTTAATGATACTTTTCTTTGCCTTCACATTACACATATTTCCCGCAAGAGCTACTCCAATTACTTCCCCTTTAGATCCCATGTACCCCCTTGACCTTGCATATCATATGTTACTACCACTAATAACCATAACACTAGTTTCTTTTGGATCTATGACTTACATTGTAAGATATTTCCTTACAAATATCCTAAAGGAAGATTATATTACTGCCAAACGCATGATTGGAATATCGAAGAGAAAGATACTTTATTCCCACGCTTTGCGAAATGCGGCCCCCCCAATAGTTACAGTCATAGCCCTCGGTTTGGCTGGTTCATTTGCTGGATCCATAATCATTGAAGCTGTTTTCGATTGGCCGGGCATGGGCAAGCTCTATTACGATGCAATTGGTCTATTGGATATCCCTATTATTATAGGATTGACTTATGTGAGCACACTTATTTTTATTATAACTGTTTTTATCATTGATATTTCTTACACGTTTCTGGATCCCAGGGTAAAGGTTTTTTAGTAGTTGTTATCGGCCTTAGGGACGTTACGTGCTGTAGTAAGAACCCGCAGAGGAATAGTGGGAACAACAATCATTACTTTTCTCCTCATAATATCAATATATGCTTTATTGTTCATACCAGTAACGACATATTCAGACTGGAACAATCCAAATCATTGGATCGATTATCCAAAGACAGCTGCTCCTTCTTGGGTAAACATTGGCTCTGGCTCGCAATTGTTCCCTCATATCATATTAGGTGATATGGACGCGGACATTAAAACTGAAGAGATCAGTGGAATAAGGAAAGTTACTCATACGTATCTTGTGGATATTGAGGCTGACAGTTTTCCAGACGACTTTATGTTTAAATATTCAGTGAAGTATGGACAAACTCAGCCCGTTATACAGGTTCAGGTCTTAAGACCGGATAACGAGACCTTTAACCTCTACTATTCTGCCTTACCTGCTGCAGAAGGAAACAGTAACGAATACAGTAATACAATATTCTCATCGGACAAACTAATTAAGCAGAATCTATTAGATTATAAGCACCTGTTCAATTATGATATAGATATTTCAAGCCCTGAAACTATAGTGTTCTCTGAACTTGGAGAACAAAAGTTATTGAAAGGGACTTACGAATTTTCCGAGATTTTTTACTTTTTTGACGAAAGTAGTAACGTTCAGAGTACAGGTATAATATTGGGTGGCAAGGTTTTTGGGTTGATGGGAACTGACGATCTTAGACGGGACCTTGCACTCGGCATAGTTCTCGGTGCTCCTGTTGCACTATTTATCGGTCTCACAGTTTCAACTATTGCGGTATCATTGGGATTAATTTATGGCGTTATCTCTGGGTATAAGGGTGGGAGGACTGATGAGTCCCTGATGCGAGTTAATGATATTTTTTATGCACTCCCTGCCCTTCCATTGCTCATTATTTTGTCCATCACATTTGGTAGAAGTATATTCTTGATAGCTGGGTTCTTGATAATATTTGGATGGGTAGGTAGTGCTAAGATAATTCGAAGTTTGGCCCTCCAAATTAGAACCTTCCAGTATGTCGAGGCCGCAAAAATCATGGGACAATCCGACATGAGAATAATATTCAAGCACATAATACCACAACTTTTGCCACTAACTTTCGCAAGTATGGCAATTGCTGTACCAGCAGCTATTCTTGCAGAAGCGGCGCTCAGTTTCCTAGGACTAGGAGACCCGGCCATACCTACGTGGGGCCAAATGCTACATGAAGCTAACAACGCGAACGCAGCAGCTAGGGGTATATGGTGGTGGATTGCTCCCCCTGGTCTCATGATTGCGATTACAGGGCTCGCATTTTACTTACTTGGTAACAGCCTAGATTCAGAATCAAGTTCTTTAAAGAATCTTGTTACTAAAGTCAGGTAAGTTAATGCCTCTATTTTTTGGAGATCACCTTATTATTAAGGTGGATGAGGTGTATAAAAACAGCTAAACGATGAGGTATGGCAGATATCAATAATTATCGGCATAGCCTTTGAATAAGAAATGCTTCCACCCATACATAAAGTAAACCAAACTTTATCGACAAGATAACATCGTACATGTTGTACTCTGTTAACGCCGTGATTAACGTCATAGTACTACTTACGGCTTCTCTTACAGCAATGCCTAAGGTGATGAGCTTTGACGAATGTTACTAAATCACCTAAATCAACTAATGGAAATATGGATACTCACAGCTAGTTGTCATTTAACCGCATTGCGAATTAAGGAATACATCCTCATATATGAGAGGGCAATTTCATTATTCCTGCCATAATCACGTTTCAATTTTTGCACTTTTCTTTCGAAAACAATACGATCTTCTGACTCGATCAACTTGAAGAAATTATCGGTTTCCATTCTGAAACTTTTCAAATACCTACCTAATTCCTTATTATTCATTAGAATTGAGGTAATGAGTGATGGTTCATCTATCAAAATACTGTGAAATAGTATTGACTGTAAGGTAAATGTTGTACCGGAATATTTTTTAAGATTGGGAAATGATTCTCTTGATATTACTGCTGCCATTACTAAATTCGAGTAATAAACTAAGCCAAGAATCAATGCCATCAATTTATCATGCTTAAGTGCGCTTTTAATAACCATTATCTGTGCGTCACCCATGATCGACCTTAGTTTGCGTTTTTCCAAATTTACTCGCCTTATAGGAACAATTAGTATCTTTGAATCTTCAAGCCCTCTTGCGCCAGGACCGAACATTGGGTGAATTGATACAGGAATAATGAAGTTCGGAAGTGCCTTTAGCGATTTTAGAATATTTTTTTTTAGCGATGATATTTCGAGAAGAGTTGAGCCTCGTTTCATAAATGTAGCAGTCTCTCTTATAACAGAGGGAATATCATCGATTGAAACAGTTATGAGGACATAATCTGCATCCTGTACACATTGTTTTAAAGTATTGCAATAGGTTACATTCTCGAATTTTCTTACATAAGGTCTTTTTTTATCAAATACATATACAAGATTCTCCTCATTATTAGCAAAATATTTGGTAAACCATGTGCCCATTTTCCCTGCTCCGCCTATGATACTGATTTTTTTTCTCAAGTGTTATCCTTTATCGCATTAATGATTGAATAATGTCCAACCCTTCCCCCAAAATTCGGGCAGGTTGACAAGCTGAAATCCTAATAAAATCACCATAATCTCTTCCAAACCCAATCCCAGGAGCAACAGCAACGCCCCGTTTAAGTAGAGTATCCAGAAGTCGCAGCGTTCTTCTATTACCGCCTTCCAGCTGAACAAAGAAATACATTCCGCCATCTGGATAACAAAACTTAACTGGCATATTTTCCAATCTTTTCCGTATAAAATCAAGTCTCCTTTTAATTAGAATGACATTTGGGTGAATGTTATTCTTGAGTGCCGCGATAGCTGCGTATTGAATTGGTTCAGCAACACATGTGATCGCTGTCGACTGCACTTTCGCCATTTTGTTTATAACATCCATATTGGCAATTGCATACCCGATTCTGAATCCAGTCATGGCATGACTTTTAGAAAAAGATGAAATCATAATACCCTTGTTATATCTAGAGTCCAAAATACTCAATAATTTCGAGTATGAGTATTCTGCATATACCTCGTCACTTAATATAAAAATATCGTTCCGGCGAGCAAGATCGACTATCTTGTTGTACAGGTTTTTATTGATTATTTTTCCTGTAGGGTTATTAGGGTAATTCAAAATGATCATCTTGGTGTTTTCTGTAATCGCTTTCTCGACTAGCTCAATCTCGGGATCCCAATTGTTCGTTATTGATGTTTTTATACCCTTAATCTTTGCTCCAATGAATTCTGCACATTCTCGATATGCAGGCCATGCCGGTTCAAAAATGATGATTTCCTCACCAGGATTAGTAACGGAGGCAATTGCGCTAAAAACACCAAAGCGCCCACCGGGGGTAATTATTATCTTGTCATCATCCTTGACGCCAAATTTTCTTGCTATTTGCTTTCGCAAAGATGGAATTCCTTTTGGGTCAGTGTAATGAACTTTGCCCATTTCAAAAGCCTTTGATAGAGCCACTTTAACTTGTTTAGGTGGCATATAATCTGGTTCACCTACTTCTAAATGAATGATTTTCTTACCTTCTTGTTCAAGTTTTTTGGCACGGATAAACATACTCATATGATTTATTGCATTATTCGAAGGTAAATTTTTCAGCTGAACATTTACCGATTGCGAAATTAGTAAATTCAAAAGCCTGCCAGAAAATTTTCTATCAAGGCCCATTCGTGTTGCCACCTCTTGCACATGATTTTGGATTTCATATTCCACTGACTCATCTTCAATCTGCCTATTCTGAATCGTTTTTATCTTGCCAAT
>JBIOZE010000033.1:0-26512 GCA_044870745.1 Nitrososphaeraceae archaeon
CTGCAAAAAAAACCGTGAGTTCCTGCAATGTCTTCAAATTTGGTAATCCATGCGCGATAAAGGTGATTCCTGCTAAAATCCTAATTGGAAAAGGACCATAGTGATTCAATTTTTGGTAATTCATAGGATGTAATCAAATAATATAATGACAATATCTGTTAAATATGATGTCCTGAAGAATTCTGACTAAGTACTATTCATCTTTGAAGCGCAATCACCACAATATCTTTCAATTATAACAGCACCCTCAATCTTGAAAAGTGCGGTTTGAGTCGCCACACCTCCACATTCTACGCAAAAATATTGTCTCTCATTTTTCTTTAGCTCCTTTACTATTGGCTCAAACTCAGGTTTGCCTCGGTCTATCACTATGCTAGATCATATAACTCGTCAGGCTATTTATCACAAATATACGATTCTCTGCTTTGAAAATGGATAAGCTCAGAATGTAGACTCTGGAGCCGGATGTCCACGATTGGCCCCAGAGTTGATGCCTGTTCGCTAACGATGTTCTAGTTGAGCAGAGAACATCTTATTTTCTAGCTCCTCGAGTATTTATCACAAATATACAATTCTCCATCTCTAAAATGACTATGACCAACACTACAAATCTCTACTAAATTGTTGTAATTAATTCATACCATCAATCAAGTAACCAATTATTGTATGTGATAACATATTTGTTGATCGTCTGGGTAGGGTAGATTATCCAAGCATGTTCGCAAGCAAATCATGGTATAAAGAAGTCATAATACTTGGAATAGTACCACGTGCAGCCGGGGTGGCTATTGCTTTCGTACTTTGGTCTTTGCTCAACAATTCACCCTCCATTCTGACGAACATCCCATCATTTTTGATGTTTGTAGGACTAGCAGTATGGCGAATGAAAGTAAAGGCATTGAATGTGAAAGAGGTACTGGTACTATACTTTGTACCTATACCCCTAGAGATCGGTGTCTCACTTTTAGTCCCTTTTTATTTGGCAATACCAATCGCAACAGGTCTTTTGTTCCTGATAGTAGGACAGTTACATGTAAGAGAGGTAAAAAAGTTAGATCAAAAGGCTGACGAGAGCTTGAGGTAACATGAAAATCATTCCCCCATTACATCTAATCTAATGTTAACCACCTATAATCTCATAATAGTACTTGTTGACAAACATTACTATGTACAGGAGTTTGTAGAACTCTTCCAATCTTTTCCATTTTTTGGCTCCAGAGTCTTAATTCAAGCATAACAAAGTTACGCCAGTGTTATATTTGGCTAGACTAATCAAATCCTTGTTGCATATGCTTTCAGAGTCGTCCAGACCAATGTTAAAGTCCATTGCTTTCATTTGTACTAAAATAAATGACGGAATGACAGAGGAGGAGATTTTCAATTATATGGAATCTAGGGACGTATTGGGTAGGGAATTCGTATCATTTTGTATTGGTTTTTCAGTAGAAAATAAATGGCTGGAGAGAAAGAACCAGAATGGCCGGTATTCACTTACCTCATTGGGGAGAGATTTTGTATCGACTCAATTCCCTTCATTTCAGAAAGAAAGCAGAAGTGTTGCATGCCAATCATTCCTTTACAAGAAACAATAGTTCAATCAATCAATCATTAAGATTGAAATAAAATATTTCAAAGGAAATTTTGTAAGCTTGAAACCTTCTGAGATAATGAAAGTTCTGGGTAACAACGATACCTATGAACTTTTTAATACAATAGCTGAAAAAGTCAGCATTGACAGTCAACTCCTGCAATCAATAAATGGGTTTAGTAAGGCAGAATACTACAAGAGAATCCAAAAACTAACTGCTTGTGGTTTAGTCAAAAGAAAATATGGAATATTATCTCTGGCCTCATTTGGCAAAGTGGTAAATAGTGGAAAGTCAAGGATAGATATTGCTGTAGGTGAATTCTACAGACTAAAAGCGTTAGACCTGGTCAAAGTATCGAAGGGAATAGGAGAGGAAGAAGAAAGGAAATTGGTAGACCAAATAATCAAAGATACGGAAATCAAGTCAGTATTGTTAAGTAAAAATGAAAGCTAATCTGAGCAGCAGAGCAGAGTTCTTACAGCATAAAGAGTGAGAAAAGAAACTATCTACAATAGAAGACTCTTATATAAGTAAGTACACTAAGTCTCTTGCATTGAATACTCTCATGAGATGCCAAGTTTGTGGAAGAAGAACGTATGAACTCAGAAGCTGGTATGACAAGTTGATTTGTCAACGGTGCTATAAGCGAACACCAGAAATTGTGGTAGAAATCAAGAGTCTTTAGAAAAACAAGACATATCTTATTCTATCAAGACTCCCATGATTTTGTCTTGCTAGTTAATACTGATAATTGACAAGCTAGTTTTGTGATAGATTTTTTTGGTTTTCTTGTAATAGGAGTAGCTGCTTTCATTGCAACTAATATTGATGATATTTTCATAGTGATGATATTTTTCTCTACTCACCGTTTTCATGTCCATGACATTGTGCTAGGACAGTATCTTGGAATAGGCAGTTTAATAGCCATAAGTGCTCTTGGTTCTATACTTGCTTTAGTCATTCCTTTCTATGTTATAGGTCTCATGGGTTTGGTTCCAATTGCTATAGGAATTATTAGGTTGGTAATGATAAGAAATAGTGACGTAGCTCCAGAAGGACTTGTTGAATCAAAGAGGAATTACTTCTCATTTCTAACCGTTACTGCAGTGACTTTCTCAAATGGTGGAGATAATATAGGAGTCTACACGCCCCTGTTTGCAAAATATAACGGTTTTGGGGAAGTAACTATCCTTGTCATTATATTCATGATAATGACAGGATTATGGTGTCTTGTGGGATACTACCTTGTAAATCATCCACTAATATCAAATAGGCTTAGAAAAACTGGACACATTATTCTTCCCTTTGTATTAATAGGATTAGGAATTTACATATTAGTTGACAGCTTTGTACTATGAATTTAAGTTACCATTATAGGGATTGATATTAAGGCACAAGTTGGGGGACTTCTGATACTGCAATCATTACTACAGAGGTTCCAACTTTGTAACTAGATATTTATAGCGTTTCCAGTCTAGTCTTGCTCGCCTATAGTTGCATATACTCTGGAGTCAGAATTCCCCTGACTCCAGAATCATACTATATGGTATTTTCAATTTTCTAGCCTGTAGTGATTATTGCATTAGAGAATCGTCTATTTATGATAAATACATCACCTCCCTTATCTAAAATACTAATCTGAGAATAGCGCTCAGGTAGTCGAAACCAAAAACTTATGCCTGCCCAGATTGAACGTGTCCAACTGAATCTGGGTAGGTTACTAATTCAAAAAAAATTTAAAAAGAATATAATGTTGCTATCTGCGTTAAGTAATTCTTTTTAACGATAACATTTATTCGATTTTTATGAGATCATTAGCCCATTACCGTTGTGATAAGTGCGGTGGAGATTTTCCTAGTTTGGCTAAATTGGCTGAACATAAGATTAGAGCTCATCCGGGTTAACCTGCATAGTGATTGTTTGCTGCCACCATCGCTGCTTTACTTCTGCCCTATACTTGCTTCACTGACGTATGAATCCCTTCTTATCCATATAGCTCTCCCGTACCCATTTTTCCAATTCTGTGTCAGATAGTTCTGTTCGAGCTTTTAGGACAGATTCTGCGTCTTTTCCCACAGGATATCTCACATTTGGATTGGAAGTACTAACAACTTTTAGAATCACTTCAGCTACATCTCTTGGATGAGATGAATAAGCCATGATTGATTGGAAGCCTTCAAATAACTTCTGTATTGTGCTTGCGTACGGTGAATTCTCTGGATTGTAATTTTTTGCATTCTTGCTATTCTCCACAAAGTTGCTTCTGATAAGCCCTGGCTCAATCAAAATGACATTAATATTAAATTGAGCAAGTTCTTGTCTTAATGATTCTGTAAATCCCTCTACAGCAAACTTGCTTGAATGATAAGCAGTGAGAAATGGCATTAATCCTATTCTTCCACCAAGAGAACTTATGTTCACTATTGTACCACTTTTCTGTTTCCTCATTGTAGGAATTACAGCTTTCGTAGCCCTTATTACGCCAAAGAAATTTGTTTCAAATTGTTCCTTTATCTCATCAATCGTCAAGTCTTCGAGTGAACCAAATACATCATAGCCTGCATTATTTACTAGAACGTCTATCCTGCCATTCTCTTTAACGATGGTGTTGATGGCATTACTTACTGACGTATCATCATTTACATCTAATAAAAGCACCTTCAATGGAATGCGCTCCTTTGCAGCAATTTCCTGTAAGTCAGTGCTCTTTTTCAGATTTCTCATAGTAGCATAAGTTACATATTCGTTCCTTGCTAACAAAAGGGAAGTTTCGAATCCAATACCACTTGAGCTACCAGTTACAACTGCTACCTTTGCCATATTCAATATTTAATTACGTTTATTATAACCATTTTCGTAAACCCAGGATCTTTTTATTATGAACTTCATTTAATTGGTGATTTATTTATCTCATAATGTTTATTATCTTGCAAATTTCAAGCACAATAATATGAAGTCCAAATCAATAACGAATAACATCGGTATAAATACAATATTTGTTGGAAGCATTCTTTTGATATTTGTATTTTTGATAATTTTGACAAATGAGAACCTTATCCATGCACAGTCTGCCAATGAAAAAGGTTATGACTTAAAAGGGCTTGGAGGAGGAGCATTTGTAGTTAGTTCAAATGGTTATAATAGCATGTTTTTAGTAACAGGAGAAGGGGTTATCGTTGTTGATGCTCCTCCAATGATGGATGACAAGATATTTAGTGCTATATCTGAAGTTACTAATGAACCTGTAAAATATCTTATTTACAGTCATGCTCACAAGGATCACATAGGAGGAGCTCATTTGTTTCCACCAGGAATAGAAATAATTGCACAAAAAGATACATCAAATTTTTTAAAAATGGCCAATGATACAGACAGACCATTACCAACACAAACATTTGTTAATGAGACAATGCTAACTCTAGGTAATACAACTATAGAGCTAACATATGGTGGTCCTTATCATCAGGATGGAAATATTTTCATTTATGTCCCACAAAATAGAATATTAATGGTGGTAGATCAATTGTCTCCTGGAGGCGTACCATGGAAACATCTTGCGACTACTCCACATGTACCTTCTTACATTCAATCTTATGACCAAGTACTAAATTACAATTTTGACGTATACGTATCAGGTCATGGTATTGGTACAAAAAATGACGTACAATTGGAAAAAGAATATGTCGATGATTTAAAAAATAATGCCGCTTATGCTATAAAAAATGTTAATTTTACCGAAGCAACAAAGGGTGTTGATAAAAATAATAGCGCTGCAGTAACAGAAGCTTATTTCAATGCGATGACAGATGTCTGTGTAGATAGAACTGATGGAAAATGGAAGGGCAAATTAGAAGGTGTTGGTGTCTGGACAGACGAGCACTGTGAGAAGATGATCATCAGTCTGAGAGTCGACTAACTTTGGAAAATGGAAGTAAGCCATCAATGGCTGCATCCAGCTTTCTTTCAAACAACAAGTCATCATCCGTTCATTTTTAGCTAGCTCCATAGTTCATTCATTCATTGTCAATTGAATCTAACAATAGATGGCTTATACACCAATATAATGTAAAATAGCCTAAAACATTATAATCTCGTAATAATTATAATTAAAACACATATTGTCTAATGATTCAACCTTATCTAAAATATATGAAGAAAGTGAAAAAACGAAAGTTACTATAAACGGGACAAAAATTAAGAAATTTAGTAGTGACTTCTTGGAGGACCCAGAAACTTTCTGGGCAAACGAGGCAAATAATCTGATCTGGTTTAAAAAATGGGACAAAGTTCTTGAATGGGAGATTCCATTCGCAAAATGGTTTGTGGGGGGTCAATTAAATGCTAGCGTAAACTGTGTTGATAAAAACATAGATAATGATCATAAAAATAAAGCTGCAATCATTTGGCAAGGTGAAGATGATGCAACTCAAACGTACACCTATTATCAATTATATTTAGCTGTAAACAAATTTGCTAATGGACTAAAAGAACTGGGTATTAAAAAAGGAGACAGAGTCGCTATATATCTTCCGATGGTCCCAGAACTAATTATTGCCATGCTAGCATGTGCTCGTATTGGTGCTATCCACACAGTCATTTTCTCTGGTTTTAGTGCAAAAGCATTGTCTGAAAGAGTAAACAATTCCAAATCAAGATTGATTATCACAGCAGACTATGGGATAAGACGAGGCAATAAGATCTACCTAAAAAAAGTGGTAGATGACGCGTTACCTATTATGTCTACAGTAGATAATATTGTCGTATTAAAAAGAGGAACTGATATAATAAATATGTCATCGTCTAAATATGTACTATGGACCGAATTACTTCAAAATAAGAAAGGGTTTTGCAAGCCAGAAAATCTGGAGAGTACAGATCCGTTGTACATTCTATATACATCTGGTACTACAGGTAAACCAAAAGGAGTTCTTCATGGTACTGGTGGATATCTGACCCATTTATATGCTACAAGCAAATGGGTATTCAACTTTAATGATCAAGATATTTTCTTTTGTACAGCAGACATAGGATGGGTTACTGGTCATAGTTACGTAGTATATGCGCCATTACTACACGGAACGACACAAGTTATATATGAAGGTGCACCTGATCATCCAAAGCCAAATAAATATTGGGATATAGTAGAAAAACATGGAGTAACAATTCTGTATACTACACCTACTGCCCTTCGCATGTATATGAAGTACGGTTCTTCTATACCAAATTCCTATGATTTATCGACTATTAGATTGTTAGGTACAGTGGGTGAGCCCATAAATCCAGAAGTGTGGATGTGGTACTTTAAAGTCATAGGAAAAGAACGTTGTCCTATAATTGACACATGGTGGCAAACTGAAACTGGTGGAATCATGATCAGCCAATGCTTAGGAATAGATACCATACCAATGAAACCCGGATCTGCTACGCTTCCTATTCCAGGAATAGATATGACTATAGTTGATGAAAATGGGAAGCCTGTTGATAAAAATGTTAAAGGATATTTGGTAATAAGGAAGCCTTGGCCAGGCATGCTTATGACATTATGGAATGATGATAAGAAATATCAAGATACATATTGGAATAAATTTCCCGGATTTTATTTTGCAGGAGATTATGCATTATCTGATATGGATGATTATTTTTGGCTTTTAGGAAGATCCGATGATGTTCTTAAGGTAGCTGGACACAGATTAGGATCAATGGAACTTGAGAGTGCCTTCGTTTCTTTTTCTGCAGTAGCAGAAGCTGCAATAACTAGTAAACCTGATATCAACAAAGGAGAATCCATTGTTGCATTCTTGGTGCTTAGGAGCGGCCATGAAGCATCAGAACAACTACGTCTAGATCTAAAAAGTCATATAAGAAACACAGTTGGTCCAATAGCCATACCAGACGAGATTCACTTTGTTTCGCGCCTTCCAAAAACCAGAAGCGGAAAAATAATGCGAAGGTTATTAAAATCTATAGCAACCAACGCTGAGATTGTCGGTGATGTAAGCACTATTGAAGATGAATCGTCAATTGAAGAGATAAAACAAAGCTACTTAGAGCTACGCGAAAAATTGAACAAAGCAAAGTAATAATGTTAAATCAAATAGAAATTATCTTTACTCGCGATTGGTTCGTGATATTATAATAATCTACAAATCCAGCCGTAGCTGCGAGAATGTACTTTGCAGGTTTTGTATTCTTGTAAGTACACTGCACAGCGTCCAACGAACTCTTACAAGGTGGTGCATTCTTTACAACATAAACAATATTTCCTTTTTCATCAACCCACATCAAGTCTACATTAAATCCTACATTCAAAAGCCAAAGAGGATATAGATCGGGTTTACCATATACTAATATAATAGCAGAATCCAACGGCAAACTCTGTTCTCTAAATGTTAACCATCTTTGTCTAGCTGCAGGAGAATCTGCTATCTCTACATTAATCGTGTTATTATCTATACGTAATGTGCCCTTCGGAAAATCTATCTTTTTATCCTTAATCGACACAGGTATAAACAACAAACCCAGTATTCCTACTAGAACTACCGCGATTATTGTAGGTAATAATACAGCAGTCTTAGTGACCACAGATATTTTCTTTGTGCTGGAACATTTGTATTTTACTCAATTTATGGTATTCATAAATTGACAGCAAAATTATATCGGTGTTATACAATTGACATAGTGTTTAAATAGTTTCAGCATGGACTCTTGTTGAGTGAATTAAATGCCTGTAGCAATACTTCCTGATGTTAGCGAACAACACTGTATTGGCTGTGCACTATGTGTAGAAATTTGTACAGCTCTTGGTCCAGATGTATTAAGAGTAAAACCAGTTGAAGGATGGAAGCGAGGTAAAGCATTCGTCTTCTATCCAGAACGATGTATTTCAGACGGTGCATGCATAGGCGTCTGTCCAACCAAGGCAATATTCTGGATGAGACCAATGGACTATACACCAGGTCAACCAATTCCATTAAAGAAGAACGCTATATTCACAAAAGGCTGGGAAGAAGGTTAACCTTTCGAGAAACTCCTTAACTTCATTTTTTTCTCATTTACGAACAATAACTAGAATTTACTTGTAATTCTTTATCCAGATTTTGGATTATCTATGTACTATTAGCTTATCATCTATAATATTGTTATATTGTTTTGCATCAATATATTAAAATAAATAAATTCATTGTATCTGAAATGTGAAATACAGAAGCAGAACAGAAATAGTAGCAATGATCCTAGAAGCTGCAAACGGCGGAGCAACAAAAACAAAAATAATGTATAAAGCGTTTCTTAGCTACGCACAGCTGAGAGAATATTTGTCTGTCCTTATTGAAAACACCCTTCTAGAATATTTAGAAGGATCGCAGACCTATAAAACTACTGAAAAAGGCCTTAACTTCCTCAAAATGCATAATGAAATCGGCGAGCTTCTTCAAACAGCAGCGAAAGAAGAAAAATAGTTAAGAAATCGACATAATCTTTACATTTATTTTTATTTCAATCTCATCCTTAGATGGTCTGTTAATGCCATGCCGTTTAAGAAGAAAAATAATGATACTTACCTAGCGGAAGTCTTTTAGCCAAGAAGAAAAACAAAAAATGAACAGATAGAGAAGAAGTGTACGATTATTGATTCAATTATTAATTAGTCATCTTTCATTTCTTTTGCAATTACCTCATTTAGCCAATTAACTTCCACATTTCCATCGTTTCCAACAGCTACAGGTATCTTTTCTTCCTCGACATCCTCTTTCTTAGGACTTTCTGAGGCCAAAATTTGTCCATTTTCTAACTCACCGTCAATAGACTTGCTATTATCTGTGTGGTTAGCTTCTTGTTCAACTTCGGAATTTAATTCTGGGTTATCTACAGTTTGCTGAGAAATTCTGGTTAAGAAATTATTAATCTCCTCTTTTTCCAAATTAATATGCTCTAACAGTTCGTTCACATTTGTGTTGACTTGTTGATATGCATCTTCACTCATATCATTACTTTTATATTGCAACTTTGCGTCAAAAAGGACTGTTTTGATACTTGTAGATTGAGAGTTTAATTCTTCCAACCTCGATTTTAGTGTTCCAATCACTTCATTTTCTTCCCCTTCCAAATCCCTAAGCCTATTCTCATACTTTAGATATACAGTTTCAGCATCATTTTTCATATGATCATTATCTGTCACCAAATCTTGAAGTGCCTTGATGCGTTTCAATGTCAAACTCTTTTGCCTCACTAATTTTTGTGCATTCATTCGCCATCTTGGAATATAGATCACATAATCACCTTGTACCAGTAATTGCTCATAAGGTAATTGTTTTAATCCTACTGATCCACAGTCCACACCTATTGACTCAATTGAACCATCTATATCAGTCACCAAGCCAGCTACCTTTCCTATATGAGTGCCGTACATATCTTTGACCTGCTTACCTACAAATTCGAGCTTTAATTCGCTCATGAGAAGAGAGTGTAGAAGTTCCATATAATGCTGAGATTGTCAAAAATTATGAATAATTTAGTAAGATGTTTTGGTGATTCTAAAAAAGCCATTCTTGATGTCATGAGATCTAGTGTTAACACATATGTAGGTCATCATATTGTAAAATCCCATAATTTATGGCTACTCGATTACCTTACTATAACAAAGACAGTTTCTCGTCGGAAGAAGCATCTAGTTTAAAAGAACACTTCTCAAACGTCGATAAACGAATTTTTGCAATAATAACACCAAGACAAGTAGACAGAGGAGCACTCATGTCAAGATATTCCAGGTCGGATAAAACCATGAGACGTATATTTTTAGACGAATTTATTAACAATCCAGTCAGAGGTGAAGAATTTTATCGTAGGGTACTGCAAGAATACGGTGATGATTCGGTAGCAGAGCTAGGTGAAGCTCAGATTGGCATAGAGTGGATATCTAATATAGCTGCCAAAAAAATTGAAGATCAGAGAATAGGATTATCATACCTTGAAAAATCTTCAAGATATGTTGCCTTCGACAAGAAGGTCTATAATATGTATAAATATTACAGAGACAATAATATCATTAATTCAAAATACGGAGATCAATTTATCAATGCGTGCGACAATGCATTTGAAACATATAGCAAAAGCATTCGTATAATTGAAAAGTTCATTGCTGAAATACAAACAATAAACAACTTCAAGTATTATGATTCAAAATCAAAACTCGAAAAAGGATTCGACAGACTTACCAATTCTGAAGATATAGAGTCAGCAAAAAAGATCTATAACAATACAATAAGGGCAAGAACATTAGACATTCTTCGTACATTACTTCCTGCAGCTACATTAACAAATTTAGGAATTACTGGTAACGGTAGATCATTCGAATATTTATTAATTAAATTATATTCTTCTCCATTACACGAAATCAAAAATCTAGCAATAGAGTTAAACAAAGAGCTTGATTGCATAATACCATCATTTATAAAACGAGCAAATGACAGGCATGGAAAATTAATGCAAACTTACTTTACCGATACTGCTATTGCTATCTCTAAACTTGCAACTAAATACTTGAAAGATGGCAGATATGCTGAGAACAGTTTAGTGCACTTAATAGATTACAAAGACAATCTGGATGCTGAAATAGCTGTAGCTTCTGCAATATTATACGAGCAAGCAAATGGTATATCATTGCATGAGATTAAAATGATAGTAAAAGACCTTCCTCAGAAAAGAAGACACGAAATTCTTACTACATATACAAAATTTCGCAAAAATAGACGACACAGACCAGGTAGAGCTTTCGAGATGATCGAATATGTATTTGATATGTTTACCAACTTTGGGATGTTTCGTGATCTTCATAGACATAGAGTGCTTACAATTGAAAGACAACTTCTATCTACTAAACATGGTTACGATATTCCATCAGAAATTATAAGTGCAGGTCTAGAAAAAGATTACAGAGATTGTATGTCACTATGTAGTGATGCTTATAAAAACATCGCAAAAACTATGCCGTATGAAGCTCAATATGTAGTTAATTTTGCATACAGATATCCATACTTTCTCAAGATGAATCTACGTGAAGCATGTCATATGATAGAATTACGTACTACTCCACAAGGACATCCAGACTATCGTTATGCTTGTCAAGAAATGTATAAGGACATAAAGAAAGTGCATCCAATTCTGGCTAAAGGGATTCATTTTGTTGATCTGAATGATTATAGTCTTGGCAGATTCGATTCAGAAAAAAAAGCTGATAAAAAGAAAAGAATGTTAGCTTAGGATATTAACAAATTCAAAACCACCGCTCAAGTGATTGGCTTCTACTATCAATGGAGCTTTTAAGTTTGTCTAATGCCCCATTAACTCGTTCGATAGAAAAATTCATTCTGTCACACAAGAATGTTCTAACTTTATCATATTCAACAGAGTTGAATTCTATATCCGGAACACTAGCTACCTCGGGGTTTAGAAACAACTCCCTGATCTCTTTATAAGGGACATCCGATAGTTTTTCATCGATGTCTTTAATTTCTTCGAGTCTTGAATACTTGAGAATTAACTTAAGAGCAGTTTTTGGTCCTATCCCATGGATCCCTCCAGGATTGAAATCCGTACCTATTAAAATGCCAACATCAATAAGCTGAGCTCTACTAAGCTTAGTTTGAGACAGGATCTCCTGAAAAGAGAACATTTCAGGAATGACATCAATATACGTATTCTTATTGGGCACTTTTCTCTTCCCACTTATAGTAAGATTTCGAACAAGTCTTTTTGCCCCAAAGAGAATTGAATCGTAATCTTGACTAGCACTTGTATGAGCCTGATTTGTATTGGTTAAATATGCAGCTGTAGCCTCGCCCTCGGAAAGCGCTTGAATTACAGGAATCCCAAGATAAGATAGTAGTAGTTTACATTCCTCGATCATATCATTAGTAAGTATTGATGTAGCTTGACCAAATTTCTTTGCATCATCAAATCGTCGCTCTCTTAATGCCACTTCAAATTTTTCCAGTGCCACCTCTTTCATTTGCTTCCTTCTCTCAATCTCTTGGAATTTTAGATAACTTGGTTTCCCATCGAAGACATATACAAGCCTCACATTATCGGCCAAGAGATTTACATTTCGATAAAACAAACCGCTCAGATGACTAGTTATTTCGCCTTTGAAATTAGTTAGCGGTTCTCCTGTCGGTCCTCTGATTGTTGCAAGAAATTGGTATATGGTATTAAAGGCATCTACCGCAATTATTTTACCTGATAAATCATGCAATTTAACATGAGTTGGGACTAAAAGTGGCTTAAGATCAAGGCCCATGCCAGTTGTTAGACATGATAGCTTTTTACTTTTATCTGTCAGATATCTATTGAAAAACTATCTTTTTAGAAATCTTCTAATTTGTCGTAATACTTTAGAAGCAGCAGCATTTGCTTTTACTTATCTACAGTGATTCAAATATAGTTCCTTCTGTCATGTCACGTTCAAATCATGTGATCGAAGATAGCAGAAAGGATAGTCTCGCATCAGATCAGAGTATTCCATCATGTCACTCAGATTACAAGTCTTTATGCAAATCACATCAGCTGAACTCTATTGATATGATTATTACTTTAATATTACGCAATTTGTACATTATTCTTATAAAGCTCTGAATAAAAGAATATTTTTTGTTAATTAATGTGTTAATTATTTTAGGGTCTACATCATTTGCAATTTCGGCGGTGCCTTTTATCCATTCGGCCTTTATCTTACCTAATAAATCACAGGCTGCAATGCTTACATTCTGATTATTCATTATTCGCTTAACCTTTCCTGAATTTGAGTCTGTTCTAAGATAGATCTTCTCGTTATATATGACAAACCAGACAGGAGTACGCACGGGTTGGCCGTTCTTCTTATATGTTTCAAGGTTAATGTACTTCATTCCTGCTAGTTCTGAAATGAAATTATTCGAAGATGCCATTAAAAACAATAGAAGATTAGCACATTATAACTTAACGGAATTTATCACAAAATCATGCAAGTCGTTGTATATGAAAAGATACAAAACCTTGATAATGTCCGAATCAAAACTTCACGAATAGATGATCAACATTTGATTTTATTCAATAGTTACTGATTCTAGCTATCTTCTTATAACTATTGTTGTACCTAGAATAGAGGAATTGGGTGCAATTATTGTATCACCTGCTTCAGTTTTCAGTCTGCTGTTTAACAAGCCAATATCAAATACAGTTCCAGTATTACCAAATACAGTGATTTTGTCGCCTATTCTAAACGGTCGTGTAATGGCAAGATACAAACCTGCAATTATATTTCCTAGGACATTTTGGCTTGCGAAACCAATAATAAGAGCAGTAACAGTTCCTATGGATGCAGCGATGAGAGGATCATGACTCAAATAAGAAATAATAATTGCTATAATAATTACTGTGCCCAAGATTCTTATTAGGATTTTTACTGCCTCGGCATTTTTGTCAAGAGATTCATAAGTATATTTATAAAAGATGTTACTAATGAGATTGATTGTGAAATATCCTATTACAGCAACTTCAGCTATTCTTAAAAAAGTCTTATACCGATCTTGAAGTTGATATCCTATTAGTATCTCGATAATAATGACAATTGCTATAGCAACTATAAAAGTAACTAGTAACTTAGATATAGAAATCTTACTTATTGATTCCTTTTGAATATTAGCATCTCCACCTTCGTCTCGATTGGTTTTATTATTCAGCCTATCTTCAGAACTGCCCATTAATGTCTAGTGTACTGTTAGCTATTTTAAGATAGTTAAATCAAAGAATCCACTGAAATGATTACACTCTGAATGGGGAGTAGAAACGCAAAGTATGTATTCTTGATCTAATATCAAAGTGATACAAATAGTACTAGCAAGTAATTCTCTATTTTAGTAACGCCGATTACTTAATGGTATCATTCATCCATTCATCCTTGCATATAAAATCTCGCATACAATTAGGACAGTGAATGACAGGATCAGTTTATGAGTAGTAACTACTTTTGAGGTAGTAGAGAGAATACAAAGGAATAGCCGACTATCAAGAATAATTCACATGTCAGGGCGTGTGAGATACAGCAGAAAAATACACATGCACGTTTTGGTGAGTCGTTACACTTTTTATTACTTGCTCTAAAATTTCAGAGAATCATGTGGTAAAACAAAGGAGCTAAACTATCATACATTAGATACATATGTTCTACACAACTAGTACTTGGCTTCCGCTACAAGAACGCACACTACGAATACCACAAATATACACTTTACCTTCATTCATGTTAATTCCTGTATAATTAACAAAGTTAAGCAACATATTATATTATCTGGTTTATATTAAGTTGTTATGCCATTGTAGACTTGGACTTAGTCATTTATCAATACTCAGTTATAAGTCATAATAAGGTGAGTAATATTGTTACTTTTGGGAGTAATTGAGCTTGGCATATCTAAGCTAATGTTACGCATTTGCTCACTAAACTTTGTTAATCGATGCTTATAAGCTTCCATAAACTAGTAAACTCATGATACTTATGACAATTGGTAAGCTTTACGACCGTGAAATGCTATTTGTTGACAAAAAGGGATATAACAATTTGTACTCGTATGATAGAGATAGTGAAAAAAGTTGGCATCAAAATTCATTTGTAATATGTAACTCATGTCTTTGGTGCGCTTCTTGTCTGAGAAGGTTTCAAATAATCAATAATTGTCCTTCGTGTAATAAATCAAGTGTAAGCCGTATGAAAATAACTAGTAATGATCTTCCATCCGAAGAATTGAGAATGTCGAGTTCAGTGAGGGATTTTAGGCAATGAATATCACTGAGACAGAAGTACCACTAGACGTAGTTGCGAAAACGTGCAGTTGCAGTGGCAAAAATCGGAAAGTCACATACTTAATTCTTGATTCTTATCATAGTCTTTGTAGAGAAAAAAAAGATATAATAATCGGTGAGATGATGGCATGTGAAAAACTATTGAAATATACTGTTGATACGATAGATAAAAACATAATAGAAAAAGAGATAAATGAATTGAAGTTAATCCTGGATCTAATTCAGTAAGTGATAACATAGTAGTAATTGGCACTGGCACATCTTTTATCAAAAGTAATTAGTCGATTCATAAATAGTAAGTTATGATTCGCTAGTGAGATGAATTTAGGCAAGAGCCCTTGACAAAACTGGAGCCTGAAACGAGAAAAGCTATTATAAAAAGCAACGTTAAAAAGATCTACCGTGAGCCGATCCGCAAAAGAATGGTCTAATGCTCAGAATGCGTTGGCATATCTAAATGTCGCTGATAAGCTTCCACATCGCTCAGAAGGTGAATCGGTTCTAATAGATCACATTCCACAAAATGCACGTCGAATTTTGGATCTAGGAACAGGAGATGGACGATTAATTAAGTTGATAAAGTCAAGTTATCTCAGGATAGAAGCTGTGGCTTTAGATATATCTCCTACAATGCTTAAATCTGCACGAGAATATTTTGCAAATGATTCAACTGTTAAAATCATAGAACACGATCTAAGTCAACCTCTACCAGATTTAGACTATTTTGATGCTGTTGTATCAAGCTTTGCTATTCATCATCTTAAGCACGAGCGTAAGCGTTCTCTCTATGAAGAGGTCTATGATATCCTCAATCCGACAGGAATTTTTTGTAATCTGGAACATGTCGCTTCACCATCTGTTGAATTGCATATTCGTTTTCTAAATGCGATTGGATACACCCCAGGTAAGGAGGACAAAGCAAACAGACTATTGCCAATGGAGACGCAACTAGGCTGGTGTAGAGATCTAGGATTTGTAGAAGTGGATTGTTATTGGAAATGGCTCGAAATGGCATTACTAATAGGATATAAAGCATGAAAAAAGTAAAAACCTCAAGGTTGGTAACACTATCTATGTACTGTCCGAAGTGCGCTTGGATTAGTTTCAAGGCCTCGCAATCATAGAAGACATATTCATTATGATCTTTTCACATTATTCTCGCTAAAAATATTCTTTGAAGGAGGGAAACCAAACCTGCATATATTGAAAATAGTTCTATCATTGTACATTAATATATTACAAGGACCTAAGAGTTGATACAGATAATTTCCGTGTTAAGACGAAGCCCTCTAATCCTGATATTATATGTCATATTGAGCATATCGCTTTTCAGTAATACGGATATTATTTATAATGTAAAAACTTATGCTCATCTTTTTACTCCGGATGAAACTGCAAACTTTGTAGGGATTATAGACCAAATACAAGCAGAATTGGAGCTCGTTTCAGCAAATCTAGCTGATAGTAACGTGTCATTTACTCAAAATCATGCAAATAAAGCAGCTTCCCTTCTGACTCCAAAGATACTGGCAGAAATTGCAGAAGACAATCCACGATTAGCTGATGATCTTAGAAGCGCAATGAATCAGATGCAAAACATATCATCATCTTCAGAAAGCCAAGTAGAAAGTGTAAGTCACCTTGTAAGCGATCTTAATGAAAGGTTGGGTGAAGATGCAATGGTTAGAATGGCACAGGTCCAACCATCCTCTTCAAACTTTTTGGAGGGAGTTACAAAGTTTCTGGGAAACATATTTGGTGGTGGTGATACGGAAGAAAAGGATCAGAACACAAAGCTTGAGGCGTTAGCTTTAGCCAATGTGATAGATGGTGTCCTAATAAACTATGGTAACGCATATCGTGTTGGCTTTGATATGACCAATATGTCAAATATGGTTATGATTGGGAATAGCAGTAGTGACATGAATATGCAATCAATGAATACCTTGTCGTCCAATACAATGATGCAACACGGCGGCGAAATGAACATGGGTTACTCATTGGCTAATATGTCAGACTACCAGAGTGCTCAAGCACTGGCGACCGAGGCATCCGAAATCTTCAACACTAAAATTAAGAACACGACAATGGATAACAATAAAAACGTAACAGCCTTTATTACTAATCTGGAAAATGGCCTCACTCAACTCAATAACTCTATTTCAAAAAAAGCTTCGCCCCTAGATGTAATGATGATAGTTCACACACAAATTCATCCGAACCTACTGCAAGCCTACAACTTGCAGTTGCGAAAATAATAAACTAATTCAAAATTGCCTTTGATCTAATTTATTCCATCTATCAAGAATGATATGTATTGCAGTAACGCATTTGGCAGGGATAGGCCGATTGTATTTTCAACTTTGTTAATCCGTTTGCATCAATCCTTCTCATGTTGAGTAGGTTTGTTACCATATGCTTCAAGTATACTTTCTGAACTTTCTTTTCGCGAATAATGTAAATATTTGAGTTTTTAATATCCCTTCTTCATACGTCAAGATATAAAGTGCCGGAAATCATACCGCGTATAATCTACAATAATCCTACAAGCTTTCAAACTTATAAAATACGGATAACTCTAGCTCTACTTTTTAGTCCATTTAGCGCTGATCAAGTTATGAAGCACATAAGGCACAATATTTTTGTAGCGTATATACTAGCATAAATAAAGCTATAGGTTCATTGACACTTTTGAGACTTTCAATTCCTCCAAAAATGGTTGCGTCCCCATAATAGGTCATGACATGAGAAATTAGCCAAAATATAGCCGCATATCACCATATCTTTCTTCGCTATTTATATTGAAGTAACAATGCTTAATCTTCATGGCAAAGTGTCCCTACTGTAATATCGATATTTCTGTTACCGGCTGGACAATTGAAGAGGTTGATATTGGTTACAAAACTATTAAAGGAATTATAATATCGTGTAAGCAATGTAATAAGATACTTACCATTTTTCAGGAATAATTTTGACAGATTTCCCAAATTGGATAGTTGATATCGCTCAGGAATCTATTGAATTGAAGTGGCGTTTGAGACACAACGAGATGGGATAGATAAGAACAATTACGAGAGGGACTCATGTTAATCATAGATCAAGAAAATAATTGCAGACATTGGGCATGTGATGCATCCACCAAAAGATGTGTAGGGTGCGGCATCATAATCTGTCCAACATGTCTTCTAGAACCCGTTGATTGCATTTGTGAAAATAAGGAAACATGTTGTGAAATTAACAATTAATAACTTGGCAATAATTACGAGAATAAATTATCTGTCGTATTCCACTACTCACTTCACAACTAGGACAGGGCAAGTAGAGTATCTTACGACTCCTGTGACCGCACTTCCAAGCAACATTTTCCTGAAATCAGACATCCCGCTCGTGCCAATGACAATCAAGTCCACATTCTGTTCTTCAGCATAATTTACTATGGCGCCATCAACAGACATATGGGTTTCAATAATATTTTCTTTACAAGTGATGTTCAGGTTTTGAGCCTCTTCCTTAAACTTTTGAAAAAGTTCCTGAGCCTTCATTCTTTCATTTTTATGCCATTCTTCTGGCTTACCAGCATGACCTAACCCCAATGCAGTATGTATAACTGTCAACAGGGTTAATTCAGCATTATCCCTTTTAGCCAACGATATTGCAAAATTTGCTGCGTTTAATGATGATTTAGAGCCGTCCATAGCCACCATTATTTTAGAAAACTTCACATTTTCTGAATTCAAATTACATCTCGATTTGGGGGTTTAACTTAAAAACGTATACGTTCAGAAAAACGGCTTATTTTAATTGCCCTTTCCTATCATTGCTGTTAAGAAAATATATTTTTCTAGAAATATATCACATGGAAGCTAACGGTTTTACTAATTTAAGCAAATCTGTTCTATAGTAATCAAGCCTATCGGGGTCGTATTTTTGTACTATTTCGACAGGTTCACCTTTATTCATCCTACCTTTTATTACATCTCTGTGAACATAACTACTGACAAATTCATAACCTCTATTTCTTGCTTCGTTGATGAAACCATAGCGAAGGAGATGACCACCGGTTTCTCCCCAGTATTCAGGCTTAATTCGTATCCATTCCATATATACAGTATTTCTTTTCCCGAAATTCACATCCACTGTACCTTTTCGAAGCTTGTATTTCTCTAGAGGTCCTCCCTTCACATAACCAACTATAGTACCGCCTTGCTCATTGGTTCTTAAGGTAATTAAAATGGTCTTATCCGTAAGGAAGGATCTATTGAAATCCTTTTCATTAGGTGATATTGGAGCAGGAATTTCAGTATACAATTTGGTAACAGATGTGATTAAGTCAGGATCCATAAGGTCACCAGTTCCTTCCACTTCGATTACTAAATTCATTTCCTTCCGACGTAGCATAGCTCTAATTTGAACTTCGTTTTCCCATGCCTGCCTAAAACCAGCAACATTGTCATAAAAATTCTTCTTGAAATTTTCAGGTATTGCAGTAAGAACCCGATCCAACATATTCCTTTCCGCCTTTAGCTCTGTGAAATACGTAACAGACCTCTGATTTATGACTGACGGATGCCATGCCATTGCATGAGCATTGAGCCTAGCCAGCTCTTGTGAATATTCAAAATTTCCCAAACAATAGCCCGCAAGTCTATCACACATAGATAAAAACCATCCCAACTCTATATAATGCGATCTCGTATTACTATCACTCTCAGAGATACCAGCTTTGGTCAACAAGTCATTCATCCTCTTCAGTGCATCTTCTGCGATACTTCCCTTGAATGGATATGCTGTACGATAGATGAGTGCAATTACAACATCCAGATCAATTTGGAATGGTCGTATAAGTCCTTTAATCCTGTTATCATTCCTAATGAACGATTCAACATCGGCTTCATGAGGCTTATCAAAGCGTTTTAGTGGATCATAATCATGAAAGAGCGCAGCAGCAAACAGAGTCCGAATATCTTTTTGGCTGATTTTATTTTGATCCTGCTGGCCTCGCGCAGCAAGCAGAGTAAAATAAGTAACTTCTAGTTCGTGATTAATGTTGTGATATCCATAGTAGTCAGAGCCTAAACCATTCTTTGAAAATTCTGAAACAGCATGTCGGATGAGTCTGTGTGCATCCGCTCTATTGAGTCCCATGCCCTTGCCAAGTTCAATAATTTTGTCTTTGAGAATTGATTCTCTTGTAATCCCAAAATTATATCGAAGCCACCACGGGATCAACTTGACTCTCTTGTAGAATTCATACCAACGTGGGAAAGGTTCAACCAGGGGATTGAATACTGTATCAGATTCTATTGTAGTGCTTGCGTCAAAACTACTGCCTCTAACCTTAAAAGGAAACGACCATCCCCCCTCTTTTAGAAGAAGTTTTTGGTATAAATGGTTTATTTTTGATTCAATTAATAGTGTTTTCTAAATATTGTAAATATTTGCAGATTCTAGTAAGAATTATATAAATATTGCCAAATCAAAAATTAACTATGAAACAGATGGTTTCACAAGTTAGGCAAGCTCAATTAACAAGTCCATCCAACGTCCAAAGCAAGCTATCAAAAGTATTCCGAACCTGGCAGAGAAATACATAGTAACATGATCTATGTTTCGAACCAACTCTAGAATTCCTTATAGAATTCCCCAATGTAATACCGAGATCTAGTGCCCAACGTTCAATATCAATTCACAAACCATGTAACTCTACATACGTAATTCCCCAATATTATGTGAATGTTTATGACGGGAGCAGTATTATTGCTTATATCTTTAATTGAGCAATAGCAATAGTGCTTTAGTAATTCTAATGATAGTTATACCGCTCTCAATGTTGAGTGGTATTTTATTCCCAAATATTGGCCAAATATTTTCACCATATCTTTTGGTCTTTCTAGGGGCTCTCTTATTTTTGAACCTTCTCAAATTGGAGATTAAAGATCTGGCCATTACTTTTGCCAAACCAAAAATGTTACTAATACTGTCGGTTGCAAAATTACTCATACTTCCTTCATTAATGTATTCCCTTTCACATGTCATTTTTCCGGCCATGGCATTACCTGTGCTATTGTTGTCAGGGATATCTACAGGATTAGGAGCTCCCTTTGTTGTTAATTTTGTTGGCGGTAGACTTCCAATAGTAGTGGGATTAATAATTTCAACATCAATTGTTGTGCCTTTCATTTTACCCACTCTAGTATATCTTCTCTTTAGGACTAATTTCTCTATCCCAATATTAGATATGATGTTGTTACTCACCCTCGCTCTCTTCGTTCCACTCGCACTAGGAATCATCGTGAAAAAGTATAGCCCTGGATTAGCAAGAATTGCAGAAGAGAATTCTTTAGCTGCTTCTATTGGATTGATGGTCTTGATTAATTTTGCTATGTTCGCAAGTTATTCAAGTTATTTTTTTACAGAAAAGATTTTTGTTATACAAACAACGTTCGCGTCATTCCTCCTCTATGGTGCATACGGATTGATTGGCTACCTATTTGTTATTTTTGCTCAAAAGAACTCAACAATTAATGAGAGGATTTCTGGATTTATTGCAATGACATATATTAACAATGTACTTGTTGTAGTTTTCGCTCAGCACTTCTTTAGTCCACAAGTTGCAGCATTAGCAGCATTTTATAATATTCCTTATTACATTGGGATATTGGCATTGAAAAAATGGTTCTCTACTATATGAATATCAGATTGACAAAAATAAATAATGTACGTACACAGCTATCAAATTCTGCGTGGAATGAAGCACGGAAGGATAGAAGGCTTAGTCACTGCCGTCAGCTCCTCCAGCAGCTGAACCAGCTTCGCCTGCACTTGTTCCACCAGCTCCACCAGCTCCACCAATTCCACCACTACAATTCGCTGATGCGATAGCATTTATACAATTTATTCCATCTGCACCATCTGCACCATCTGCACCATCTGCACCATCTGTTCCGTTAGCATTGCTAATGCCATCGGCTCCAGCTATCCCAATTGTTAAGTTAGTGCTCACGTTACCACCAAAGATATTTGCAAAGCTACTTTCAGTAGTTGCAGCTTCTCCTTGCGCTTGTTCCCTTAGACTTTCTCTTAACTTTTCATATTTGTCCTTCTTTGTATCCTTCTTTGCATCGACCGATTGAAGGTGAGAGGTTAATGAAAATGTTAGTACTCCTGCCACCAGAATCATAGCTATAACAACAACTCCAAGCTCATTTTTGATATTTGGATTCAACTTGATTATTTTATACAGGCTTGCCTTTTAACAGGCACTTAGAAAAGTAATATAGGATAATTTTGAACATTTTTGAAAGAAATAATGAGAAAAAAAGCTAATACCATTTCAATTAAAAATAGTTATGATATGATTCACACACATGGTCTGTAACCGGTAAAACTATAAGATGCGAGTACGATTACATAATACAAGCTTACAATTGCACCAAGCATCCTAGTACTGTGCGGATGCAATCGCAAAAAAGTGACTATTAAAATTATGCTATTAGATATGCCTCAAAGCTAGAATTCATGATACCTATGGCATTCCTTTGTGCTAGTACATGCACATTTACCTAGTCATAATTTTACCTTAGAGTATTTCAGGTTGTTCTGCTTCCGGATGTTCGGAATCAATATGTGCAGCAAGAGCTTGCTGGGTCAAAAAACTAAGACCACATATTTTGCATACAAACCCAAAATCCGATCCAAGTGAGAAGTCGGAATTAGACAACTTAACTATTATATGTACAATGTTATATTTACCATTTTTGGTATTGTGACTGTTTGACCAAAAGATTGCTATCGAAAAGCGAGCGCTAGATATTAAGAAAAAGACTCTGTATTAAGGAACCCCAATGTCCTCATAGATGATATATTATGACAAATAAGCATATTAAATCAAAAAATTCAATAGTATTCGGCAAAAATGATAGTAGCTGTATTCTTTAAACAAAAAAATAGCAGCTCGGTTATATAGATCTTATACAAGTGTAAAGGAGAAGCCATGAAAGAAGATGGTGAAGACAAGCATCAAGGAAAGCATCCCTCTAAGCCTAAGTCCGTACCTATTGACAGAGATCCCAATCTAGAAGTTCAAAGTGAATTAAAACCAAATATCCAAAAGTCAACTTCTGAAGGGAATGTCAAAGAACCACTTAAACCTAAATCGAAATTGCATGTAAGGCATAGGGTCGAAGATTATGATATGGTCGTCGGTAGGCTTAAAGATGCAACCTCTTCGTTCAAGGAAGCTATTGTCTCAATAGGCAAAAGAGCCCATGAAATTAAAGATAAGGCAGGAGAAACTTTCATAGTGGGAGCTAAAAGGGATGCACGGGAAATACGTGCCTTGGGAGGATACGCAGAAAGTGTTGTAAAGGGGTATGAAGATACCATGACAGAAATAAACAAGCGAAATTATGCTGACCAAGAGAAACTTCTGAAAGGTTATAAGAAATTGCTAGAAGAGCAGATAAATTTGATTGGTGCGAGAATTGAATTGGTAAAAAGGTTAAAATCTCCTGATGATTAATCACAAATACACTCAAATCAATTCATGATTTCCGTCAGATTGCATTTTGATGATTATTTTTTATACTGGCAAGTGCACTATTAGAGTCATTAGCACTTGGCGAATCATATTTTAGCATATGACGTTGATTGTGGTCCGTGTACTAGATTTAAGCGCATGGTTGAGTTATTAGATGCACGTCATCGGATAGATTTTCTTTCACTACACGAAGCTGACAAATTAGGACTTCTCAACGGGATTCCTCAACCTGTGAGATATACATCATTTCATCTAATCTGTCCCAATGGGGAAATATTGAGTGGTGGGGATGGACTAGTTCGGTTAGTAGCAATATTGCCTCTAGGTAACCAGATTTCAAAGCTAATAGCCCTATCTCCTAGAGGAGAGTGGACCATAAGATTACTCTATAAGACGTTTTCTAGATTGCATGATTCGCCCACCTGCGGAACAAAACTCACTTAAATTCAATATTCATATTTACCAATTCAAAGGTATGATTAGCTTGATTTAGTCAGTACAGCTGTTTCTAAGTTAGGATATTAATCAATATGCGTTCATTGCCTCCTCGTTGCTCCACAACAGGATAAAGTAGAATGGATCGAAATAAATGAGAAATTAATGAATTTTACATAGGTGTCCAAGAGTTGCCATATTTTTCATAATAAACCAATTCTTTGAGTGGTAAACGGTTCTTCCTCGTACCTTTTAGCTCCATGACTGGAAATCCAAAGCCTACTATAGCAACAGGGTCTAAGTCACTTGGTATCGCAAAATCGCTTCTGAGTCCTTCTTCCTTTATTCCAGTAAATATGCCTGAGCATACACCATAATTCCATGCTGCAAGTTGCATGTTCTGCAATACTCTTCCTGCATCAATCAAATGAAAACCATATTTGGGATTTGTCAGTACTATGACAGCAAAATTTGAACGCGCTACCCAGCTTCCACTTGTACTATCATTAGCAAGCGTTTTGATGTTGTCCTTATTATCTACCGCAATAAATCGCCAGTGTTGAGTATTGAGACCTGTACCTGTTGATCTTGCGGCTTCTAGGATCTTCAATTTTATTTCGAAGGGTACTTCCTTTTGACTAAATTCTCTTATATCGAGCTTCGTTAGTATACATTCAAAGGTGTCCAATATGCTATTCACTACTTTAATAATAATAGATGTATGGACACAACTTAAAGCTTTACTAAATGATACTCATAAAGGAACTGCATTTGTCAACTGAAGTGAAGTTAGTATGAGCAATTCGAAACGGACTGGGATAAAGATGAATTAGATAAATTATAGTGCCGGTCTATTCGATTTCACATAATTACTTGTATTTGGTTGAAAGGCAAATAACTACAAGGAAAAGCTTTAATATTCTTCTACAACCTTCTTAATATGGATGATATATTTTTTACTTCAATCAAGCCCATTAATAATAATTTTGTCAATATTCTACTACTATACCTACAATATTAGGAATGAATTAAGGCATATATTCTACGATTACAATAATTAAATATCTATGATTGAAAGCCATATTCATGGTTCGCATTCGAAATTTGAGATACCTTTGATTTCGTCTATGGGCGGCAAATTTCGATGCTTAATTGAGAAACTAAATTTGGCCAATTGGGTACAGGATGAAGGGGTTAGTTGTCCATGATGCTTGCACAGACAACAATGATTGCTGCTTGTCTTGCAATTTTGATATATATTGCTATAGTTATTACCGCAAACTTCGCTGGACAAACTTCCACTTCTATCAGTCAAAATCTCTCGGACATTCTCTCAAAATCTGATACCATTAGAGACGATCAAATTTCTAAAAGTCTAAATTATGTTCATAAATCTGACACAGGGATGAGTATGCAGAACGTGCTTCTTAATGGAATAAATCTAAGCAGCAATGAATTCATTCCCTTATTTGATTCAACTCCTTATGCAAGCAAGGGACATATAGAATTAAGCGTTCCATGTGATAGTAGCAATCCTCAAATCCCATATTTCCAAATACTTGTCGGACAAGCTCCTAATGTTACTGCACTGACACCGGGCTATATTAGCCAAGTCTCAAACCCACCGGATATTTGCATTTATCATTCACAATTTGGATTCGGTGATCCAGTTACTGACATACTCTTGAAGAATACAGCACAGATACCAATTGCTTTTAGAGGCCCTCATGCGGTTGTAATATCCACTCACGAATCATATACACCAACGGTGCCATCATTCAAAGATATTCAACATAAGCAAGGATACTGAGAGATTAAAGGTCTTTGCCAATCCCTGAAATTGATATACTTCGATCCTAAGTGAGGAACTTCCAAAGTAACTTTCGATGCATTCGTATACATTTTGAAAAGTGAATAATTACTTGCTAACGGATGATAAGATGATGATGAAAAGTAGCAGTTAACATCATTGATACATCATTGATAGTCATGAAGTCTTCTGTCCTTATGCAATTCAATTTTGTTCTCAACATCCTTCTTATGAGTTTTAAAAATGTGCTGGTCCGCACAGTGATTATGCATAACACCAATTTCGCAAAATTCGCATGAAGTGACC
>JBIOZE010000034.1:0-8784 GCA_044870745.1 Nitrososphaeraceae archaeon
ATGATATCGGCCTCAGTACCGTCAAGATCTTGGGCAAATGATTCATGGAATTTATTTGGAATGATGAACAAAAAGCCACCACTATCAGGTTTAACATTCCCTACCCCATTTTCTATAAACTCTTTCGGCCACGTTTTGACCAAGTCATTGAGCGATTCACCTTCGTCAGGAGCTAACGCAGCAACATAAACAAGGCCGGTGACGTTGGGGTTATTATAAGCAGCGTTCGTAATCACAAAACCCCCGTACGAGTGACCAACAAGAATAGTTGGTCCTTTAAGTTGTTCAAGTGCACGCTTAACGGTTGCGACATCGTCTGCCACAGAATGCAGAGGAAGTTGAACAGCTACAACTTGGTGTCCTGCGTTCCTTAGAATAGGAATTATTTTGCTCCATGAAGAGCCATCGGCCCAGAACCCATGGACCAGAACAATATTCGTAGTATTTGTTGCCATACCCTGTACTCCTTGAGGTTGCATTAATGTCTTATTTTCTGGGGTGGGCGAAGGCAGAGTAAGTGGGCGCATAAAGGAGACAAGAAGAGTAACATTCAGACATAACAAACTAAAAAATTTTATCTTTATACTATTTTTCTCCATTCATATGGACATGATGGATTAGCGTTTACATATGTATGCTGTGCTAGTGTACCTAGTTTCAAAATTTATTAACCATAGTCAACTTAAGACATTCCATGAGCACAATCACTACTAATGACGGTACCGAAATCTACTACAAGGACTGGGGTAAAGGTCCTGTAGTAACTTTTTCCCACGGTTGGCCACTAAGCTCCGACGCTTGGGATGGACAAATGCTTTTCCTTGTGCAAAACGGCTTCCGTGTGGTCGCACACGACCGACGTGGACATGGACGGTCGAGCCAGGCCTCTTCAGGGAATGACATGGACGGCTATGCTGACGATCTAGCAGCCGTAATCGAAACACTCGATCTCAAGGATGCAGTCCTAGTAGGTCATTCGACTGGTGGCGGCGAAGTTGTCCGCTACATCGGGCGCCACGGGACGAAACGGGTTGCCAAAGCCATCCTGATAGCTGCCGTGCCGCCGATCATGTTGAAAACCGCAGCCAATCCAGAGGGACTGCCGTTGGAGGTCTTTGACAATATGCGGAGTGGTCTCATGAAGGACCACTCACAATTCTACAAGGACCTGGCGATACAATTTTACGGCGCCAATAGATCAGGAGCTAAGGTGTCACAAGGCGTGCTGGATCAGTTCTGGCTCTGGAGCATGCAGTCTGGCCTCAAGAACGCCTACGAAAGCATCAAAGCATTTTCAGAGACCGATTTCACCGATGACCTCAAGAAGATTGATGTCCCGACCCTCGTCATGCATGGTGAGGACGACCAGATCGTTCCCGTCAAGGACTCGGCAAGAAAAACAACCAAACTTGTCAAGGGCGCTAAGGAAATCTACTATCCTGGTGCACCGCACGGCCTCACAGCTACGCTTCAAGATCAGGTCAACGCTGACCTGCTGGCTTTCCTTAAATCCTAGACTTTGTAGGGTAACCTCATCAGTCTGATTAATCCAGAAAAACTTTCTGTTTAGGTACAAAATTGGGGGGGGAATAGGCGGGCTATCAGTCCTTCAAAAAGATCTCACAATATCAAGTACAAGAATGGAGCATTGAAAGAGATTAATTACTTACGCGATGGATACCATTTGTAAGTAATTCTAAATCCGGATCATGCACACTTCGACGATAAGATGTTATCTATTATGAGAACAAAATATTTGCTTTGAAAAACTTTGCCATCATATCCAGAGCATTATCGCTACGATGTTGATTATCCCTAATTAAGGTCAAAAAAGTTCAGTTATTCAAAATAAGCTGGGCAGCGTGCTTTGCGCTAGCGACTGCCGCATTGGACAATAATCCCTCCTTGCCTACCCAGTCTCCTACTATGTACAAATTTTCTGCAATCCTTACATCAGGTCTTCCAGCTAATCCGCCTCCTGCAGCAGTAACAACAGCATTAGATACCACCATGTTGGGTAACGGTCTCTTCTTAATAAGCACATCTCTCCAGCCTGGCTGCATCAAATCCAGTACCTGCTCTAACTCTGGCTGATCTTCTCTTGGTTTAGGTTGTATTGAAGTACCAAGATATTTCGACACATGGATTAGTGCCCCACCCTCAGGAGCAAGCTTTGCATATGCAGAATGAACTGAAAAATATAATGGACTGTCTACCCCCAAAGCGAACAATGCATCCTTATCCGGAAGGCTGCTAAGAGCAACATCCAGACAGACCATTCGTACAGGTTTTGCCTCTTTAGCTGCCTTGGACAATACCTCTGGTCTCTCATTATCATCGAAGAGGGTATAAGCATCCATAGGGCCTGCCGCTATTACCACGATCTTTGCTGATACCTGCGTTTTGTTAGACAGCTCAACTAGCCACTCAGAAGTGTTTGTTCTTTTTACCTTCGTTACCTTTTCTCCCATGACAATTTTTACATTTGCATTTTTGATTAACTTTAGAAGTCCGTCTACAAGTGTCTGCCAGCCTCCATCTAAATACATGTATCCACGGCGACTACCCACATAAACTTGGAGAAGAGCGGATCCTATGCTCTGAACATCTGGATCGTTTGCATAAGTATTTAGTCTCAAAATAGTATTAATTATTTCAGCAAGATTTGCGTCATGAATATTCTTGTCTAACCATTCCTGAACAGTAACACCTTCTAATTGTGAAAAATCAATTTCGGTAGGAGAAACAAAGAATTGACTCCCGTCTGATTCCACTATACTGCCATCACTCTTCACAGAAGTTAGCCAGCTACCGTAATCGCCCGGAACTTCACGTTTCTTGCCACCGCTTATCAAATATGCCTTCCCCTTCGTCCCAGAGATGCTACCAGTAAAAGTGATGCCCATTTCTTTTAGAATAGAGTCGTTCAAGTCAGTAAGACATAGAGCGTGCGGTCCTTGATTAAAGTAAAAACCATCTACTTCCGTACTCCTTGCACGACCTCCTATTTCTTTGGAGGATCGTTCAAATAACGTTACTGACTTTCCTGAACGAGCAAGCAGAGCAGCTGTTGTAAGACCAGCAAGTCCTCCTCCAATAATTACTACATCTGAACTATCGATATTGTTTGACATTGGATACTCATTTAGAAACTTGTTGTTAAGTATTGCTCTCTTGAGTAATCAGCCTTAATCTGAATTTTTTCATTGATGGACTCTCCTATGTTAAATAGTTGGAAGTAGTTCTAGATGGTCTAAAAATTTGTACACAGAATTTTACTAAGGATATTTATCTATATTTTGTAAAATCTAAATTGCATACGTTATCGTTTGGTTCATTGAGCATGAAATCTGTAAAGCTTTAAATGAATTTACTAATATGTCTCTATTTGTCTCTATTTATTATGGATATCAAGCCACAGAATGTATTAGATTATCATGGTAATAACGCCATATTTATGGTTTGGAATTTTAAAAATGATATAGACGTTAAAGATACTTTTGGGAGAATCTGCAAATTGGTCATCAATCTCAATAATTCGGCTGATGCCCGGTTTCCTGATTCCGGAGCGAGTTGTGTAATGGGAATCGGACATGATGCCTGGCTTCGTCTTCATCTCCCTTCTCCACTCCCTAAAGAATTAGAAAACTTTGTACCTATTGTTGGTAAGAAACACACGGCAGCTAGTTCCAAAGGCGATTTGCATTTTCATATCAGAGGAGATAGTAGTATGTGTTATGATATGGCGCATACAGTATCTGACGTTTTGAAACCTGTTGCAATAGGCACAGAAGAAATCCATGGTTTCAGATATTGGGACGGTCGTTCCGTTATAGGTTTTGTTGATGGAACTGAAAATCCTCATGAACAGGAACGGGTATTCTTTGGTTTGGTTGGGGACGATGATCCTTTCTATAAGGGAGGAAGTTATCTTTTTGTTCAAAAATATATTCATGATTTAAATGCATTTGAAGGATTATCTACTGAAGAACAGGAAAAGGTAATTGGGAGATTTAAATTGAGTGATATCGAAATGCCGGATAATATAAAACCTTCAAATTCTCATATTGCTTTGGCCAATGTTGGCGACGAATTCAAAATTATTCGCGATAACATGCCTTTTGGAAACATATCCACCAATGAAATGGGCACTTATTTTATCGCGTATGCCAGCACATTCAGTACTGTAAAGAAAATGCTGAATAATATGTTCATTGGCTCTCCGGAAGGAAATTATGACAGATTGTTGGATTTCAGCACACCCAAAACCGGGACCCTATTTTTTGTTCCAACATTAGATATGTTAGATGACTTTTCATCGGACTGACTTTTAACGATTGCGAGATTACAACTTTGTTTGAATTTAAAGTTAATCAATATTAAAAAAATTAATATGGAATATCTCTGTGCGGAAGGGACTACTCTAATTTTTTATGTGGGTCTCTGCTATGGTCATTGCCATTGGTCAAAGTCCGGTAGGTCTAGGAATTCAATTAGTTCAAAATGGTGGCAAGAGACGCTAAAGAGCACTCATAACTTTAAACTTTCTCTTAACATAGTTACTGAGGTTTTTTCAATCCTCCTAGTTTGACGAAGTAATCAAGACGGTGCTTTAGGATCGCAGTTACACCCCGCAAAGAATTGGCTACGAAATCCAGGGGGATTGTATTCCCAATGCCATGGCTCGTAGATATATGGATACCAATCATAAGTCCTTGCATTCAGACTAAGCCATTTGTAAACAGGTGACTCCATCATTTTTATTATATTCGAAAACGGACCGGTACTAATCTCAAAGGCCGGTTGAAGTGGCCAGTCATCTTGGCTCATATAAAAATCAATGGCTAGACCGAAGTTATGAGAATTGGGGCAATCGGCTATAACTGTGCCTGAACCTGCGCCCAGGTTTTCGGAACTAGTTTTGGATGCTGCGCAGGACCTGTCGGAATTGTGAATTTCCAGTTCTACTCCATCGTTCCTAGCGGCCTCCACCATCTTTGCAAAAGATGCAGCCGCATATTTGTTGAGCTTGTGTCCTTTCTTATCAGCTGGTACCAGAATATCTTTACTTAAAATATGGTTCCATCTTTTCTCATTCATTTGTTCTGGTTGGGGACCACAACGCCCATCTTTGGCAACGCAGAATACAGCAGTCGCTCCTGCTGTCGGTCGCCGCTCAGGAATAAGTGATTTCAGTTCTGTGAACATTGCCCTAGCTTTGTTTTCATTCGGACCAGGATCTGGATCGGGAAATTTGCTTCCAGGTGCTTTATTCTTGCCAGGCATGTCATATCGTTCCCATTTAAAAGTTCTATAGTCGTTACCTGATAGCAATTTGTCCAATACGGAAGCTTTTGAATCATGGATCCATGTAATGGATGCAGTCAAATCCTCACCAGGTACTGAAACCCGGCCGTCATCGGGAGGAGATACTTGTTTAGGTGTAGATGCCGCACCTCCAGATGTAGGCGGAGTGATGGCATTGCACAAGACGGTCCAAGTATTTGAATCCACAATGCCAGTCGGGGTTATCTTTTTATCCTCTTGGAATTTCAACACAGCTTTCTGAGTATCTGGACCAAAGATACCGTCTGCGCCTTTGAGTCCAACACTATATCCTAACTGTATCAGAGTATTTTGTAAATTAGTAACATCCAGTCCCTTTGCTTTCATTTTTAAAGCAGGGGAAGCAGAATTACAGGAATTGGGCTCATTGCTAACTGAGAAATTAGTACTAGTGCCCACATCCGCACTATCTCCTTGGGTCAATGCTGACCCTGTATTTCTTTCGCTTTTAGCCCCCTCGCCTGCAATGGAGGTTGCGTCTGAGGTAGGTGGCACTGAAGATACGTCTCCAGTACTTGGTTGCGATGTCCCACCATCAGGACACGTACCATTTGGATATGGTGGAAAACCATCACTGCATAATTGCTGTTCTTGCTGTTGGTTTACTCCTAGAGTATTAGTGGTATCGGTAGGAGGAGGCAATGCAGAACCGTCTCCAGTACTTGGTTGCGATGTCCCACCATCAGGACACGTACCATTTGGATATGGTGGAAAACCATCACTGCATAATTGCTGTTGAGTACGGTGCAGTTCAATCTTATGATACGATTTATAGCATTCGGATCTAGCGTGATCACTACGACTTAGCTAAAGTTTTCATCGAGTCTCGCCATTGCGGCTTATCAGCCCCATAAGGCATAAGACTCTCATCATTTGGTAGAACCAGATTGCTGAAAACAAGAGGTGGGGCAGGAAAAGATAATTTACCATAAACCGAATCAATTGATGTCAATTTAATCGGATAGGTATCATTCGCAGGTATAGATGTCTGTGCGGCAGTATCAAGAAAGCCCAACTCCTGTACCCACATCTCGCTGCGCGCTAGTGATATCTTTACGTGATATGATCCACCTTCAATCGATCGACGTAGCAACGCTGCCATCATACCAGCAGCAGCGAAATAGCTAGCCATGAGATCGCCCACGTAGAAAACAGGCGAGAATCTAGGTTTATCAGGCTCTCCCTCCTTCGCCGCAAAACCAATAGCGGCTTGAGCAACCTGATCAAAGCCAGGACGTTTAGCCCAGGGACCAGAATGACCAAATGCATTGATATCCATGCAAATTACACCTCGCTCGTTAGATGCAGCTAGTTCAGATGGCATAAGCCCGAAGCGAGTAGTCACCCCAGGTCGATAGCTGTTGGTAAAGACGTCTGCACGGCTAGCAAGACGATGCATTTTCTCCCGATCGTCTGCCTCACGCAGGTCAAGGTAAGCACATCTTTTACCCTCATCTACGCCTAGATGCTGTGCCAATGAGTCGGGATAGGCCGGTGAACTAATATGCAGTACTTCCGCACCATATTCTGCGAGCGTACGGGTACTACGAGGTCCAGCAAGAACGTGAGTGAAGTCGAGAACGCGAATGCCCTGTAACGGAGAGGTTCCTCCATCGTCGAACGGAACGGGCGGGCCGTTGGCTATCTTTTCGATCTCAATAACCGGTGTCTCGCTTAGGGCACTGCCTTGCGGGTGTACAAGCCACTCCTCGCGGGTTAGTGCAGGAGATACTGGAAGACCCTCCTTTGCCAAAGCCACTTCTAGATCAGTTGAATCCCATTTTGCGACTTCCCGAGCAATGGATTTCTTGTTGTAACCACAATCAAAGAAATTCAAATATCCCTTCAGCAATTTCGTATACGGTGGTCCCCCCTCAATCATGATATAACGATTATCACGACATAGAAACAAGCCGTTCACGTCGACAAATTCAGCCCCGACATTCATGGGGCGACCCTGCTGCTGAATGAAATGAGTAGGGTGGGCATAGTGAAGTGCATCAATAATGTCAATTGTGATGTCAGTCTGCTGACCTGTTCGCGCATACCAGATGGCTGCACCAGATATACCTATCAATAATTGAGCCATAGCCGGGGCCTCTGCAATATGGTGAGGCGAACGAATTACTGGGTCAGCGCCATTCAGCACACCATCACCCGGGAAATGTTGTGCAAGGGCGAGATGATCGATGAGGTTGGCAAGTGGATTAAGATCTCCTGCAGAGAGTCTTTGTATCTCATTTTGTTTCATGCCAGTAGCCATTTTTAAATCTCCTTATAGTGTATGGAAGTTCTTGGAAATCGAAGATCCGGCAGCTCACATAACCGTTTTCTTAAATTGTACCAAATTTTCATTGTGTTTCATACGCGATAATAAAGACTATTAGTTTTGCCGCTATTATTTGATTATCATCATTATTACGAATAGGGATAATGTGCTTCCATTGAATTGAATCAAATGCTCCTATTCTTATTCCTGTTGATACCATTAGAGAGATTATTGATTTGATCCTTCTATCTGGGTAGTCTGCCAATTTGCGTATTTCCTCTTGGGTGGGTGCCCGATCATTTGCGGCGTGCCTGCCATTTGGTATAAATGTATGAATTAACTTTCTGAATTGTTTTTTATCGCATCTTTTACTTTAAAAATCTATTATAAGGGATGCATAATACTGGCGCTACTTCTTTAATATAATATCACGTAATCCCTGATTTTCTACCAGCGTGTCTACCAGTTTAGCTATTTGATCTTCTGGAAGTTGATCTTGGATTCGCAGAGAGTCAATTGCCTTTAGTTTCCAATAATCATTGACAGCAGTTCCAATTACCTTTTGTAGTTCGTAGATTATTTTTCCCATGGTTGTCAAGTAATACCTTCCATTTTTTCTTGCGACCAATCCCTGCTTGCAAATGTTTTCCATCTTTGTGTAGTATTGCTTTCTACTAACGTTAAGATTGCGAGTAAGGAAGTTACTGTTTCCTGGAGACAAGGCGACGGTGTTGAATAATGTAAGTGACTTATCGTCCGACAGGGCTCTAAAAATTGCCGAAATTTCAGGACGTTGTATGACGCTTTGTTCTCTACTTTGAGAACTTGTTCTCCCTTCTATCAGTATAGTTGATTGTGACACTTTTTAGATTATGTGCAGGCATCCCTTATTTAAAGTTTTATGATATTGGGTGGACACCGCAATACAACCCATGACATAGCAATACTTATTAATGCTTTGAGAGATGAATATGATATTGCCCACCGCATCAATTGCATCCATCACGAGAATGAATGCTACAATCGAGGACCTAATAATGTCACTTTACGACCTCTCTCCGTTGGAGTTTGATCTGTTGTTCGCACTTATAGCAAGGAAACAAGCTACCCCATTAGATGTCCTGTCTAAAGAAGTCAATCGTGATAAGACTACCGTATTTAGGTGTCTA
>JBIOZE010000035.1:0-4037 GCA_044870745.1 Nitrososphaeraceae archaeon
TATACACTATTTTCCTAGCTATACCGATTGAGAATAGGGAAACTCACGAATCAATTGGTGTTATCGGTGCATCAATTCCGACAGAGTCATTTTTTTCACATTATGGAAACGTACATGACGTCAACGAACAATTCCTGGTGGCCTTTGATAGGAATGCAACATTGCTTGCAGTAGGTGTAAATAGGGATTTAGTTGGGAAGAATTTTTTTGGTTCAACAGTACAAGATTTCGTTAACCACAACGCCGTTCTCAACAATCTTACTAAGTATCTTTTGAATGGCAAAGGAGGCTATGCCATTTATGACTATGGAAGAGGTGAGAGAATTAACACTGCCGGACCCATATCCGTGCAAGGACAACAAACATACTTTATGGAACTTGTGACTCCAACTAATCTTATTCTATCGAAAATAGGAGACGCGCTATCCATTGAAAGGATGAAGAGCTATTCTTTACTGGTAGGAACTCTTGCCGCAGTCGCAGTTCTTACTATTTTTCTGATAAAATGGAGTAGCACAATGGAAAAAGAAGTTAAGAGACGCACTTTTGAGCTAAATGAATCAAATCGTAAATTAGATTCAACTTCAAGGGAACTCAAGAATTCTAATATTTCCTTACAAGATGCTAATGTACAGCTAAAAGAGCAAGAAAAAATCCAGAAGGAGTTTATTAATGTGGCTGCACACGAGCTTAGAACTCCAATTCAACCCATACTAGGATTATCTGGAATACTATCCTCAAACCTTAAAGATTCAAGTCAACAGGAAATGATAGAAATTGTAATGAGGAATGCAAAGCGGCTTCAGAGGCTCTCACAAGACATTTTGGATGTTTCAAAAATAGAGAGTCACTTGATGAAATTGACCAAGTCTCAACTTGACCTTACGGAGAAGATAAAGACTGCTATAAATGATATCAAGAATGCGCCTGCCAATGAAAGTAAACAAGGTAACGTCAAGATAATATTTGATGATGGTAAGGAACCTCTTATAGTACTAGCCGATCCAGACAGACTTTATCAGGTTCTCATTAATTTGATTAACAATGCGCTTAAATTTACTGATAAAGGAGAGGTGGTTATCAAGGCCGAAAGAGGCAAGATTAATAATAATAATAACAATGGTGGTGAAGCGATAGTTACCATAACAGATACTGGAAGTGGCATAGACCCTGAAATAATGCCAAGACTCTTCACGAAATTTTCCACCAGATCAGATTCGGGGACTGGCCTTGGCCTCTATATTGCAAAGGCAATCATCGAGGCTCATGGCGGAAAAATATGGGCACAGAATAATCCGGATGGGCAGGGGGCAACATTTTCGTTTAGCATTCCTCTTGCGGATTTAGCCACTGAGAGTATTGATCCCTCACGCCAGTCAAAGCCCCAAAAGTCCAAGACTTTTGAATAATTCAAAAAAGAAATTCACGATATTTGACGTGACGTGTCCTATTGATATGGAGAAGATCTAATTTAGTACTCTATCTAGTCCTGCATTACGGTCTTTCCACAAGTCCAAAACATCCTTGTCAATATTTTTCATTACCTCAAATGTCCGGCCTTCATTCAAGGTTTTTCTGGCAAGTATTTCCTCGTGTCCATCCCGATAGTCGCGCCAGTAAATTTCCACGCCCTTCTTGTTCAACACTACTTTAGGCTCATAAGATACTCCGCCATCGGTACTTAGATTTTTGACCTTGCCAAAATCAGTCCCGTTATTGATACTTCTTCTCAGGTAAATATCATTATTACCTGGAGTAGTTCCATCCCATACGACATACACATTACTGGAATTGACCCTTATTTCCGGATTCCCAGAGCCCGCGCGGTCATTACTTAGATTAATAACATCTCCAAAAGATTGTCCATTATTCTCACTTTTCCTCATCAAAATGTCCTGATTTCCAGACTCAGAATCACCTTGCCAGACAACGTAAACAATATCGCCTTCTGTAGTAACTTTAGGGTTAAATACGGCTGACGGGATATTTCCACTCAGTGTAATTGGATTTTCAAATGCTCTATTATTCACACTTCTTTTGAACAAGATATATCTATTGTCTTCATCTCCCTCGCTCCACACATTATATTGATATCGGCCCGAGGCGGAAATTTGAGGATTACAACCACCATCTTTCCCATCATTTTGTATATTACTGGAAGTTGAAACTGTAGAATCTCCAGGACTGGCGGTAGCGGTAGTTATCTCGCTGTCCAAGAAGACTTTACAATCAACATTTCCTTCAAATTCAAATGTATTATTAGCGCTTGAAGAAATTGAGGTAGGGGTATTATTATTATCATCATCATTAGTAGTATTGCTAAAGGGATCAATTTCCAAAAGATCATTGCTAACTTCATTGTCAGAAACCGCAATATTGCCAATTTGCTTGTTAACCTCTCCCACATCGAGCTCATCACTAGCGTTTTCTTTGATAGGGACCTCAATCGTAGAGCCACCCTGATCTACTAGTACTGAGGAAATATCATTTTGAACTTTGGTAGATCTTCTATCGGTCTGACCGTCGTTACTATCAACTGAATCAATCATGTTGCCATCTTTCTTCAAATCTGAATTAGCTTTGGCATTTGCATCAGCCGCATTTGTACTAGCTTTTTCGATGCTGCCGCTATAATCGCTTATTGCATGCTCTAACTCTTTTTGTGCGGCGCTGGCCACCCTTTCAGCTCTTTTGGCGGCCTCATTTAGTGAATCAGCTTTATCTGAAAGTTCTCTGGCATCTTTTTCAGCCAGGTTCGCAGCTTTTCGCTTTTCTTTTGCTTCCGATAGAGCTGCACTTAATTCGCCATCGTCATAATTGTTAGCATTATCTTGTTGTTGCGCATTGGTAGTTTCATTATTGTTTTGCTCTTGCTTTTCTACGTCCTCTACAGATTTGAGTAAGCGCCTGGCATCTTTGTCTGCCTCAACGGCAATAGAAGACAATGATTCTGCATCCTCTGTTGCATTGCCCGCAGCGTTCGTTGCTTTCGCCGCTCTAATCTTTGCGTTGCTTGCCTCTAACATCAGCTCTCTTACTTTTTGTTGCAACTTCTCTACGGTAGTCACTGAGGGCATAGTATCACTGATACTTTCGGAGCTGCCGCCTCGGTCATCACCATTATCTGTCTGCGGCTTGTCAGTAGCAGCAGCATAAGCTATACTGTAAGTTGAAAAAATAGTGATTTCTAAACCTGAATTATTATATGAAAGAAGAGTAGTAGGTATGGTACCAATAAGAAGAATCGTCAAAAATGTAGCAAGATAATTTCGATGAATCATCCTAGATCGAGGTTGAATAGGAAAAGTTAGAGGTACGTTATAAAAGTTGGCGCGTTGCCGAAACAAAAATCCGAAAAATCCTCCATGAGTATGCACTGGCTCTAAATTCTTATCATAAATCATGTTATACCACCATATCCATAAATGTCTAATGAAGAGACGAGCCTTTTCCTTCTAGATTTACTTGCGTTAATAGCGTTACTGTATCGAGGTACTCTTAATGAATCTAATGCCAAAGCCAAACTTTTCTGGCATATACATATTAAGAAGCTAGTAAGGACTTCATTTGCTCTAGATAATAAAAATGGGTTCGAAAGATTTTGGTTTATCATTTGCTTCACCATCATTTTGGAGGCTGGATCTCCCTCACGCTCAAGTTCTTAAAGTCCACGTTGGTCGCTGTATCCCACCTAAATGTTGCGATAGGACCTCCCCATGTTATTATTTGATCAGGTGCGCCATTACATTCCCTGCCTTCGTTACCCCATCCACCTCTGTCGGTATTTTCGTCTACCTTCACCCACTTACCATCATTGGCTTTGTCCAGCCAGAGTTCCATCTTGACTGCAGTTTTACCGCTTTCTATGAAATTATACATGATGAATTTGAAACCCACCCATTTCCCTTTGATTGAAGAAGTACCTGATTTGGTATCAGTGAACACGTAGCTTACGTGCCATTGTTCCTTTGCAAATCGCACCTTACCCGAAAAGAAAACATCTCCCTTGTAGCCTGACCCTTCACAACCTTCTGGAG
>JBIOZE010000036.1:0-23624 GCA_044870745.1 Nitrososphaeraceae archaeon
AAGGCATAGCTAGTATAGAACGTTCCTGTCTGTCTTGTTCATCGAAAATATTTGAGAAAACTAAATATGCGGAAGAATATGGGCATAACAATTGGTAGTGTGTAAGATAAGAGGAACTGAATCAAACCTTAAATTCTGTCTTGCGCATGGATGGTTCAAGATCATTAACTGCATGGCAAATTTTCAAGCAACTCGAGTGTCTCTTCCATTGTTGGAGGCTCTCCATAAGAGTTTCTAACATATAGTGACGCATATGCATTTGAGAAAGTTAATCTCTCAAGAGTGTTTAACTTGTAAAGATGTCCTACGATGTTAGCTGAATCCCAAGAGTCACCTGCTCCAGTCAGCGTCTTGGCTTGCACTTTTAGTGCGGGAACAAAAACAGTTTCTTTACCATTAGAGGATGCAGCTCCTATGCGAGTATGCAGATCTATGCTAATTCCCAACCTAGATGATATTTGTTCTGCAGCATCTTTGATCTGCTGCTCGCCATAATTGTTCGGAGGTAACACTGAATTCAATCCCAAAGACATGCCCAAAGAATTAGCTTCGTTTTCATTCAGAGCAAGAGCATTTACATCTTTTGAAATCTTTAGCAGCGAATCTCTGAACTCATCTCTTCTAAGATCAATATCTGCAGGATCAATAAAATGGAAGGATTTTGGAGATTTCTTGAAGGCATATTCTACCAGCTCAGCCGCCTTTAGGTTACTACCCCAATTGACGACGATTACTGCATCAGCATTTTCTAGAATTTTCAGATTATCGTCAGAAGCAATCTTATCTGAACCAAAATATTCATTGTCGGCTGAATCATTTAAAATTACATTTGCCTTCGAAGCCTTTTCATCGATAAATTCAAGGATTGTTGAAACTCCATGTTTTCCACCCTCTATCTTAAGATTTACCGCATCTCCAAATTTTGAAAATAGTTTGTGCAGCATCGCCGAGCCAAACTCATCTGCAACTGTAAACAGAGTAATCTTTCTCATCCCTAATTTAGCTAGACAGTAAGCAATATTTCCTGCGTTCCCTCCCCTTCTATCTTTTGTTGAAATATTACGTATACTACCGCCTCCAAACCGCACTTTTTCTGTCATTAGTTTGACAAATTCCTCTTTAGAACCTAATGTTATTATTCGGTCAATGAAAAAATCGGGCATTACAACGATAGATTTTGTTGCATCCACTTTTAGGGCGTCATACATTAGACATCAATATAGACAATGTCATTTTGGTTAAACTCTGGTAAAGCATGGTAATATCACCACGTCGTGACGTCATATTGAGTGATTAGTTATCTTTGTACCTTAATAGCATATTGCTCATTTGACAATTTCAGCACACACTAGAGGGCGATAGGAATATTTGTAAGCAGGAATAGGATTGTGGTATTAGCCGATGAAGGTAATCTTATTGGCAGGAGGCCGTGGAACCAGGGCAATGCCTTTCTCTCTATACTCTCCAAAATCTATGATACCTATAAACGGTAGACCAGTAATAGATCATATCACAAGATACCTGGCTAAGTTTTCGATAGTAGAGTCTTTTATTATCGTGTGCGAGCTTGACCATTTAGGTAAACAGATTGTAAATTATTTTGAAGGGAAAGAGCATATTATAGGCAAAAAAATCATTTTTGTGGAAGATGCGAAGAACGGTACCGGTGGTGCAATCTTGAGTGCTGAATCATTAGTCAAAGATGATGATTTCTTTGTAGTCTGGTTTGCAGATAATCTCTGTGCAGTCGACGTGGATGACTTTATTCGTCAATATAAATTTCAAGAAAGTATGAAGGAGAATGATCATAGTAAATTTATTGGAATTATAGCTACAAGAGGTCATAGAAAAGAGGAAACAGGTATAGTTGTATTAGATCCTAAGGAAAAACCCCGAATCAAAGAATTTGTTGAAAAGCCAACTCTGAAACTAGAATTGCCAGAGACTCTTGGAATCTATCTTTTTAGTAAGAATCTGCTTAACTTTATTCACATGCAGAAAGAAGCGTCAACTCTTGGTGATGCATTCGATCTATCATATGAAGTTCTGGCGCAAATACCTCGGTTTGGGTCCACCATATTCTCCTATTCATTGCCCAGCGATCGTGAGTGGATAGATATCGAATCTCCAACTCATGCGGGTAGAAACAAGGATCTGATAGAGAAGATCTTGTCACAAATGAACAAGAAAAATAAGAATAGCGAGCACAATAAATAAGTTTGAAATAATAACAATCGAGAGAACTATACTAATTTAAGGTGAGGTTTATGGAAATACTAATTGGACAGACAAGGATTATACATTGATTCATTTTCCAACTTTCCTGCAGATACTTTGCGACTGCCATTTAGATCGTTTTCCACACATTTTCTATCAAATTAGTAAATACTTTTTAGGCTGATATCTTTCGATTACCTAGTCATTAGACGGGTCAAAAAATGTCAGAATTGTTGCGGGGGATGATAACAGTAGGAATTCTTGTCATAGTGATATCTGTCACATATTTTGTGATTCAATACTACAAAGAGAGTAAACTCGATGATGATTCAAACCAAGTTCAAACTGAAACAGCGGAGCAGCAGCAACAGGAACCTGAAGCAAAACTCCAAGCTGAGAAAGATAAAGTAGATAGTCTCGTAACTGCTATTGAAAACAATACAGACAACAAAGTCAAAGTCAATGCAAATTCGAGCGTAGAGTCACCATTCTAAATCAGTAAAAAATTATCGGCAGCTCGATTGATCTTGATCACAAGTAGATGGAAGTTCACTAGGACTTCGGCGGGTGTCTCAAAACCGAATTACTTAGCACGCTCTTATACCTTCAATATTTATAAAATATTTATGAAATAACTTGTTCTCAGCAGTTAATTAGATCTTCAAGTACTTTATCTAATTTATCATCAGGAACTATAAATTCTTGTTGATTTCGTAGCCATCTACCATTTAAGAATCTGGTAATAAATTAATGTAGAGACGATAGAGGCTACGATCAATGCGGCTATTCCACCTATTATCAATAATGTTCCAGATCTCATTAATAGACATCATTAGAAGTAATAATAATTAAGACTTGCTAACATTTCCTAGTATAAATTATTCAAGAAAATAAGGTTGTATTGGTTTTTAGGAACTTTACCTAACTGGATATTAAACATTGATCAGACGTACTGTCTTATTATTTCGCTTATTTTATCTATCCCATTAAATTTGTCTGCGATACTTTTCAGTCTTTGCGAATTATCAGTATACTGATTAGTTCCTAAAGCTGTGTTTACTGCCGCTACTATCTGTTCTTTCTGGATATTATTTGGATCTAGTTTGATACCGATTTTAAGTTTCTCGACTTTCTCTGAATTACCTAATTGCTCTCCATGATTTTGAATTGGGATAGTTATAATCGGTTTTCCATACATTATGGCTTGAGATATTACAGTATGTCCGCCTCTAATTATAACAAGATCCGAGAGAGCAAAAAGCTCATCCTTAATTGGACACCATTCGTAGTACAAAATGTTTGGTGCCATCCTCACTGGGGAAGTTGAACCATCTGGCCTTCCTTCAGATGCAATCCATTGGATTTGAGGCATAGATTTTGCAGATTCAATAATGGTTGAAAGTAAGGAGAGACGAGTTTGCTTAGGACCGCTTATGTGGATAAAAACAATTGGCTTTGACCTCACCAACCCAACTTCATTAGCTACTTTTGTCATGTCATCTACATGTATATTATTAAGTGGCACGACAAATCCGACATATTCGACCTTTCTTGACGTGACATCACAATCCCATATGTTATGTTCCGATATGGTATAGGGCGGCGGAAGATCAGGAACTAATATTCTGTCAGAGTTACTCCAAAATAGCCCCATAATTTCACCAGTTAATTTTTCAAATACTCTTGCACCCCAGAACTGCCTCAGGCGAGGGGAGAGAAGTAGTTTTATTTGGTTGAGGATAACAATTGACGGTATTGACAAGATCCTAGCAGATAATATGGGACTCAGTCTTGAATCTGATACTACAACGTTCGAAACGAACCTGGACATGGTCTTGGTTTCTAGTAGCATTTGTTTACTGAAATTTGAAAGCCATAGAGGCAGTTGTGCTAGGCTTCTCTTAACTGAAAATCCCGATTCACTGCTCCAAACAAATTCTACCGGAGGCACAATAGAGCAATCATAACCGCTCATTCTAATGTACGGTACTGCCTCACCATACGAAGAAAACCTTGACAAGTAATTCTTACCTAAATAAGAGGCTATTGAGACAAGACGTGAGGCATGTCCAAGTCCCACGCCATAGGGAGCAAAATAAATTCTCGATGGTATATTCACAAAATGCCAAAGTAGCCATAATAGCTTATCGCTCAACTCTTTTCCTTCGTTGCGTTCATTGAAGGCAAAATTGAGGAGGAATTTTAGAATTTGGCTAGTAACTAGAATCTGTAAATTGAAGATCTCATCGTAGAGACGTGGATAAAATTACTCATATCTTAGATGATTCAAGTTTAAGGACTTTTAGGTAGTAAGAGACTTGGAGGAAGTCGCTCGTCTAGGATACAAGTTGAAGCTGCTCAGGTACAATCTGCTTCTGAGCAAGACCAAGATTCGATGCATTAACCAGAAAAATTAACTACTTTGTAGGAAAAAAGGATATTAACCGACGACGAGTTTCAGGATATGAAAACAAAGTTCTTATCAGCCTTTTAAAAAACCGGAATATGGAAATTGATACGGTAATTACGGTAATCTTCAAATACTACAAGAAGAATCTTCTGAGTAATGTACAAGAAACGACTAGAATGTCATGTTAAAGTTTCAGTGCTTATCGTGCTGGCAATAGCCTCCTCATCTATAGCTTTTCAAGCAAGCACATATGGTCAAGAAGGATCTGAACAGCAAACCCGTGGAGTATTTGTGGCTGATCTAGAACCTAGGGAAGCATCGAACGGAACAGGACTGGCAGTATTTAAAACTCAAGGGGATGATAGTATGTCCTTTGTAGTAAATGCTAGTAGTATCGCAGATGTCAGTAATATTTTCATCTCACAGTGGTCTGGTGGCAGATTCGCCGATTTAGTCACATTACATAGTGCCTCAAGAGACGGACAAATTACAGGCCCTATTAACGGTACAATTGCCAGTGGTAACTTTACCTCAGCTGACTTCACAGGGCGTGCAAGTGGGAAGAGCATGTTAGATCTTGTAGGCATGATCATGAATGAGGGCGACATCTGGGTAAGGATTGGAACAACCGCATTCCCGATTGCAGAAATAGCCGGTAGATTAATCGTCGTATAAGCGGCTCCCCGTTATTCCCCTCTATTTTTAAATTCAAATATTTTCTTTATTGACACTACAATTAGATCCGCACGATTTAAGAATTGATTTAGTATGAATCTTGTTTAAAGTTAAATTGTAAGCGGGCATAGAAAAAGAAAGAATATTCTCTCACAAACCTTAATTCTCCCATTTTTGAAGGTTTACTTTTACTTACTACGATATTTCTGGCAAGAGCAAGGGATATAGAAAGATGGTAAATAATGAAATTACAATAATAGCAGCTATGGTAAGGACTAATCCATTTTTGATCATCTCTTTCGTCTGCACTTTGCCTTGTTCATAAACTAGTGCATTAGGTGGAGTTCCCATTGGCAGGAGGAATGCTAGAGAGCTGGATAAGGTAATTCCAGCAAGAATAGGCAATGGGGGCCAATTATTCAATGCGGCCATGCTTGCAACAATAGGAATGAAGATAGCTGCTGTTGCTGTATTTGACATAGTATTACCTATAATCATCGTAATGGAAACAATGAGAATTACTACTATAGAAAACGGCAAGGCATCCACTACTGAAAATTTGCTTCCCAGGTAGTCAGCAAGGCCAGAAGAGGTAAATGCTAATGATAGTGAAAGCCCTGCACCTAGAACAAATAGTACACCAAGTGGAATTTTCTGTACATCCGACCAGTTTAGAAATTTTTCAGTTCTAGTTTTTGGTATCACAAATAATGAAATACCACCTAAAATTGCAATAACTGCAGTTTCAAGGTACGAATCTTCTCCAGCCCAAGCTGGAGCTGCGAACATTAAAAATAAAACCAATAGCAAGATTGATAGTGAAACGCTCTGTTCCCTCGTTATTTTTCCTATCTTTTCCTTTTCGGCAGTAATTATCTTTCTAACGAGAGTTTCGTCCATTTGCTCATTCCGTACTTTAGTTGTAAAAAACAATATTGATATTAGCAACATCGTAACGGCCAATGGAGCGCCTACTGAAGACCAGTTACCAAATGTTATAGTCTTAGCAAAAAGATCATTTACTATTTCTGCAAACATTAGATTAGGAGGAGATGCAATTAGGGTAGTAACACTTCCTATCGAAGAAGAGAATGCTATCCCTAGCAAGAGCGTTACTTTGAACTTTCTACTAACTTCAACACCATTTTCAGATAGCGAGGATAATACTGCGAATGCCATTGGGATAACCAAAATGGCCACAGTAGTGCTCATGATAACTGTAGAAATTAGGGCAGTACAGATCATAAAACCAATTATTATTCTCTTGGGCGAATATCCAAAAATGCTCATCATGGCAAAGGCGATCTTTCGTTGCAAGCCGGATTTTTCAAGTGCAAGGACAACTAGGAACATTCCTAAAAGGAGAATAATTATTGGAGACATATACTCTGCTCCTACTGCTCTTAATGATAATACACCAGTTATTGGAAACAGTGCCAAAGGCAACAAAGATGTTGCATAAATACTAACAGCTTCAGTGATCCACCATATAACAAGCCAAAGTGTAATTCCAGCAACTATTTTTCCTCTTTCTGGTAAACCTTCTGGAGCGGGAATAACAAGGAGAATAAAGAATAATAGAGGACCCATAATGAGTCCGATCAATTTAAATTTGTTAACTTTCGTAGGTTTAGAATCGTAATCTTGCATCGATGCTTGCATTATTAGACAGTAATATAAGTGAATATATGCATTATAAAATAGAATTAGTTTGATCTTTGAAGACTTGTAAACCATCAAAGACAACTGATGCTATTTACGACGTATATATTCGCGCAGCTAGATCAGTTCAAGTTCATCAGAACAATCAAAATCCTACTCAAAAATGAAAAAACCTAAAAATACTGATGAGTCAAGTAGAAAACAAGTTCTAACAACAAAGAATATTTATGAAGGGGTAAATCCACAAGTTGTGAAAGCCTCTTGAACTCAATTGAGTATTCAAAAATTCATTTCAGCTACAAGATAGGAAAAATTTTGATTGTGGTACTTGCTTCAATTAGTTTTCTAATTTCAAATGGTTTTATTCAACAGGGAGCATCTGCTCATGAATATTTTAGTCTAGTGAGTTCCTCGGCTCCTAGCAATCAAGCCACAGATGATATTACTCCTCCTATTAACATTAAAGTTCCTTCAAATAAACCCGTAGAAGCGACAGGAAAAGATGGCGCTTCAGTCAGCTATTCCGTATCGGCAACAGATGCTTCAGGAAAAAAAATCACAGTACATTGTAATCCTGCATCAGGGACTATCTTTCCAATAGGTACCTCTGAAGTTTTGTGCAATGCCGATGGGTCTAGCACGACAAAGTCTTTTTCTATTACTGTTAGGGATACTACTCCGCCAACTGTATTTGTGCCAAGCGACCTCATTCTTGAGGCTACAGGCACATTAGGGAGAACTGTAAACTTTAACTCGAACGCAACAGACGTTGTGGATGGCCCTTTGAGCGTCACTTGTGATCCCCCATCGGGATCTACATTTCCTCTTGGCCAAACCAAAGTACAGTGTAATGCGACTGATAGTGCTGGAAATAGAGGTACTAACGATTTTATTATTACCGTCAGAGATACGACCCCACCAGAAACCACCCTAGGAAATGTATCTGTAGGATGGCTGGGCGGAATTAAGATTGACGAAAGTACGCCTTCTAATGACATTAATTTCGATTTTAATGGCACAGATTTGGTTGGGATCGAACGATACGAATGCAAATTTGATGATGGCTCATGGCAAATTAGCAAGTCAGAAATAAACGCATCAGGTATTGAGATTAATATTTGTACATATACTTCAATAAGTACAGATGGAATTCATAATTTTCTGGTCAGAGCAGTTGACACATCAGGAAATAAAGATCAGAGTCCTCCTAAATTTACATGGGAAATAGAAACAGCACTCAAGTCAGTTCAGGATCTAATCCCACAGCTTAGTACTAATGAGTCTACAGCTGATATGGTGTCTCAGCTCGACGAAGTTGTAAAGACTTTATCTGACACTGCCGAAGAGAATGATGCTAAAGCATGTTACCAACTTAACTCCTTTATAAATAGCATAAAAATCAATATTATGACTGGTGTCTCAGTTTATTCTGATTTTGATTGGATATTTAGGAGCACACTAGCAATTATGGATAATTTGGGTTGTCCACCACCTATAGCAGATGCAGGTATATCCCAGAGTATAGACGCCGGTACTGCTAATGTTATTTTGGACGGAAGTGGTTCGTTGTATACAAGTGATGATGTAAGTTTTAAATGGGAACAAGTCGCTGGAACCCCTAAAGTAAACATAAAAAATGCTAACTCAGAGAAGGCATCATTTAATGCTCCATCTACTTCAGCCATTACCGGAAGTGATGCAAGTACTACGTTGAGTTTCCAGTTGACTGTCACAGAAAACAGAGGACTTCAGTCAACTGATATCACAACCGTAGAGATTTATACAGAAAATACTCCACCTGTTGCCAAGTCACAAAGTGTTACGACAACCAATGATACACCTGCTTCCATAACCCTTGATGCAAGCGATAAGGATGGAGACACTTTGACCTACGCCATAGAATCCTTTCCAACCCATGGATCACTGAGCTCATTAGACAAAGACAGCGGGTCTGTTACCTACACTCCTGATCGCAGTTATACTGGATCTGATAGTTTCACATTCACTGCAAGTGATGATACTTCCACAAGCAATACCGCCAAAGTCTCAATCACTGTCAATAGTGTAACACCCATAAACCCTCCACCTGTGGTAACACAACAAAATGTTTCAACTCGTACAAACATACCTCTCAACGTTACATTGGCAGCTTCAGATGCTGATGAAGATACTCTCCAGCACTCGATCATCTCGCAACCTGAGAATGGCACCTTGGGGAAAATAAACCAGACAACACATACTGTCACATACACTCCCAACCCTGATTTTACTGGATCCGATAGCTTTACTCATACAGTAAATGAAGGTAAGACAAATAGCGAGACAGGAAAGGTGAATATCAATGTACGTAAAAAGTAAGCATACCAATTTTGTCTTAAGTAGCAGCTAATGACAATCTGTGACGAAGTCTTGTCACAATAAGTTGAGACCATACTAAGCAAAGTAATTAATAAAAGTACTAACGGGATAACTGGCTTGTGTAATATTTCATGGTTGAATAAGCTGAATGGATCTCAACTTTAATGAAAATCCTATTATGAAGTTGACCCTCATTCAGCTTTCGACGGGCAAGTATAGTAAACTAAGCGTTTGTTATTACTTAACTGAACAGCTGTGTTTTGCGTACAAGTGAACCCGCTTGGGAAGTCCACCACCGCCATGAAAATGCATTTGATCGAAACCTTTCTTCTTCAAATAATCTTCAATGCTTCCAGTATGATCGATTACTCGATTCTTTGGAAAGTTCAGCTCAAAGACATTGATTCCTAGTCCTTCTTCATAATCTATTTCCCACAATTCCAGATCATTTGCGCTCACACGTACGTATTCAACAACCAATGGTAGTTATTTTTATCGACATCTAATATTTAACTACTATACTGGCATAATTTTTCCGCGTTACGCTAGGAATTGTGTCTTAGAGCCCATGTAAAAAAGTAGTTAAGACCTGGCAGAAATTTAAGGTTGAAATTTTATGAAAAATCATGCCAAAGTTGCTTTGATTTACAAATCATGAGAGGAGAATCATTTAAATGCATTGTATAATTATTGAGTGTAATGAATAAACCGAAAATACTGATGCTAGGATTTGCTGTTGCGATATCTTTATTTTCGCTCGCAAATCTAAATTCGGCATTTGCACAGACAGAGACAGAAGCGTTTACTGCAATGCTCACAGGAGGAGAAGAAGTACCCCCAGTCACCACCGAGTCAAACGGTGTTGCAACACTTAATGTGACGGGAGCAGAATCAATTGACTATAGCGTGAACGTAACTGGCATGGACAAGGTTACTGCTGCACATATTCATAGCGGTCCCACTGGTGAGAATGGAGACGTAATAGTTACTTTATTTAAGGCTGATAGTCCAACCGGCGAAATTTCAGGTAATCTAGCGAATGGAACGATCACAGGATCAAGCTTGGAAGGGCAAATGCAGGGAACTGCTGTAAGCGATCTAGTCAAGGCCATGGAACGCGGTGAGACTTATGTTAACGTGCACACCGAAGCTAATCCCAATGGGGAAATTCGTGGACAGGTAAGTACTGCGAAATAGAACAGAACAACAACAACAATACCCCACACTTTTTGTTTATTTGTTTATTATTGACTTTAATACTCTGATTAAAATCGATCTGATACTATAATGTAATAACGAGTTTTTCTTAAATTGACTTTACAGCATATTGATCTTTGAACTGTCACTTTAATGAGGTAAAGTTAAGCGAGTGAGTGGCCAATCAAAATCCTTCAACTCCCATCTCAAAAGTTGACAAGCTGAGATAAGATTAGGTGTTGTTAATTGGTATTGAGAGAATATGAAATAAACTATAAGGTATCTTCTGTAGTACCTCAAATGTAAACATATTTCTTCAGTGAATTGAGATTTGTAGTAACAGCATATATAAGCAAGGAACTTGTGAATTGCAGTATGGAAACAGCAGCAGCGAAAGAGCCTGGCTGGATTAGGGCAGCTCAGATAGGACTAGGGGCTTTAATAATTATCTTATCCATTATCATCATTTTTAATCCGGTAATTACGACAGTCACACTAGTATTCCTGCTTGGAGTGGCATTACTTTTACTTGGTATTGAGAGGGTTATTACTGCCATATTTTGGCATAAGAGTTCTCGCCTTGCTACTATCGGACTTGGAATTATTTGCATTATCTTTGCTGTATTGTTCATGACATTCCCTCAAGGCTCTACTACAACTTTGGTCATAATTGCTGCAATCGCACTCTTGTTTGGAGGTGGTGCCAAGATTGTAGAAGGTCTGCGCAGACGAGATAGGAGTAGATGGCATAGATACTCAAGTCTTGGAGTGGGAGCATTAGCTCTAGCCGTCGCAGTCACAATATTTATCGTACCTTCTTTCGGTATCGGTCTAGTCGGAGTAATTTTCGGAATCGTTCTAATCATAATGGGCATCCAGATGGTATCCTCAGGCATCACTGGAAGACAGAAAATGAGGCTAAGATAGAACAAAGCAAAATAAAGCAATACGTCGTTAACTATAGAAGTCAGTATACACAATGTTTCAAAAGTAAAGAAAATGATTGGCTTCAAGCCATTGTAACCTTGTAGCCGACAAAAATAATCTAAAAGCACTAATAAGAAACTTCTCCATATTAGAATGCTGAATATGAACAACAAGAATGACTTTCACAGGGCACTAATATTCCAAGGCGGTGGATCATTAGGAGCTTATGAAGCTGGAGTCTACAAGGCTACTTACGAATTGCTTTCTGAAAGAGATGTAAAACTGGGTAGGCAGGGAAGACCGTTGTTTCATATTGTGGCTGGAACTTCCATTGGCGCAATGAACGCAGCTGTCCTTGTGAGTTTTGTAAAAGAGAACAAAAGCTGGCGAGGATCTGCAGAAAGACTAGTTGACTTCTGGGAGTATATGGCGACAGATTCCATCATAGATATGCTTCCGGGTTTCGATGATTGGTGGAATTATTGGAGAAACTATTGGCAGTATTTTAATAAGGATTTGGCTTCAAGCGAATCGGCTAGAAGATATTATGGTACAAAACAGTTTATGATTGAGGGGGTACCGAAAGTCTTCAGTCTTTCTAAAGCGTTACAGGATAGGAGGTTTTTCGATCCTGTAAATACATGGTATCTTTATAGCAATGAACCGTTAAAAAAGAGCCTTGAGAAATTTGCAAAGTTTCCTATAGCAACCAGCTACGAAAACAATGAACCCAGGTTACTTCTGGTAAGCGTAGACGTTCAGGAAGGAACCGCGGTAATATTTGACAGTTACGAAAAGGCAGATGGTACACGTAAAACTGAATATGGTCGCTACAGCCCTGAATTTGCGAGAGAACCCAATGGCGGGGAAGGATTTGAACATGTAATAGCCCATAATGATGGGATAGAAGTTGACTTTGTTCTTGCAAGTGGCTCAGTACCCGTGAACTACGATTATACCAAGTTAGTGGTTGAAGATTACCATGATAAGGACGGGATCAAGAGCGTAAATGAAAATGAAAAGCAGGACCAAAATGGAAATAGTCTCGCTAATACTACAAAGAAACTTCGCTATTTTTGGGACGGGGGGATTATTGCAAATACTCCACTTAGGGAGGCAGTTATAGAACACCGCAGATATTGGCATGACATTCGAAAGTCTGAGGTTCCTCCATTACGCGTTTTCATTGTCAATGTACATCCTATTAAGCAAGATACCTTGCCATCTGATTATGACGCGCTTGTAGACAGAAAAAATGACTTGACGTATCATGATAGGACCTTGTTTGATGAAAGGATGGCAATAATGATTACCGATTACGTTAATATCATTAACCGCCTCATAAAGCTGGCAGAAGATAATAAGACTAGTAGGGCGTCAATTGATAACATCCTAAAGCAGCAAGCCGATACCAGAAATTTTAGCACTGGGAAACATCTCAAATATTCGGATTTGGTCGTACGTATGGTTTCTGTCGAACAAGTAATTAGAATAGAACGCAGTAATGACACACATACTATAGCAAATAAAACTTTTGATTTCTCAAGCGCTACAATAAGACAGCTAATAGAGGACGGTTACAAAGAGACACTAGACCAAGAAAAAAGAATACTACAAGTGTGGGACGCTGAGCACCCAAGATAAAATAACAACAATATTACGAATTCAATCCCTTTCTTATTTTAGAAAGTAGAAATTCTGCCAGTATTGTATTTTATTTATCTAGTTGATATTTCGTTCGACATCTGATTTTAGGCCATAACAGGCTTTCCATCTGCTGTGTATTTCTGAATTCTCCGTGGTGGAGCTTCAACTTCTGGAGGTGAAGGTTGAGGTGGAGAAGGAGCTTCAACTTCTGGAGGTGAAGGTTGAGGTGGAGAAGGAGCTTCAACTTCTGGAGGGAGACTTGGCGTAGGAGCAATGACGATTGGTGACTCTTCGATTTGCTCTGATTTTTCTTCTTCTGCTCCATCGTTATTCTGTTCTAGCGCATATTCCTTATCCAACTTTCGAATTGAATCATATAAATCACCTAATGTAACTGTCGATTGGTTAAGCTCAGACAAACAGCTCACCTGCAGATCGGGTTTAAATTCATTTTCATCTATTATCTTCCAAAGATTCCTCTGGATCAGTTTTATTTCTTCTATTCTTTTAAAATATTCGCGACGGTAGGCATATTTATCTCGCTGTAAATGTTTCAGATTAGTTCCTAGCTCCCTTTTCAACTCCCCTCTGATACGGTTATAATCATGAGGCATAACTTGCTCCCCAAGTTTATCTTTGATATATAGCTGGGTTTCCTCTCGCGAGGATCTTTTAATAATGCATTGTACTACAGCGTCTTTGATCCGCTCCTTTTTCTCTTCTTCTATTTGTTCACTTTGTTCTTCAGTCAAATAACTTCACCTATGATATCTGTACGTTATTACAATATATAAGGACTATATGTTTTCCTTGCTTACTTGATATCGAACTGTTCACTATTCTGTGGGAAAGAAAAGTGTGAGTCATTAGACTTCTTTTTATTCTTTTGGAATGTACTTTTCGACAGGACTTCGGAATTTTCGGCCTGAAACTCCAGCGGCTACCATCTGAATTCCTGTTATCAATAGTGCTATTGCTATAATAACTCCTGCCAGGGCGGCACCGAACGCAGGAGAGACCATTACTGCAATGGACAAAACTATTGACAATATGCCTACTCCAATAAGAAATGCCTTGGACCATCCTGAACTTTTTCCTGAAAAACCCTCAACAAGTCTAGCGATACCATTGAAGAGTAAGGCGATTCCAATGAAGATTATTACAGTAAAAGCAGTGGCCACAGGGAAGGCCAGTGCAAGACCTGCAAAGATGAGAACTAGTATACCAAGCCCAATTGTCGCCGCCTTTGATCTTTGGGGAAGGAATATTCCAGTTATTATTTTCTCTATTCCAACGAAGAACAATATTATCACAAGGATCCAAACAACGGACACGAATGCGACAGCTGGAAACGCTAAGGCATAAATAGACAGTATTATTGTAAGTATACCTAAAACTATCTGTGCTACTCTAACCCAACCGGGTGATTTTTCGAATGTCAATAAACCTTCCAAGGAGTATCACCAATATAAGGATTGTTACATAGAATCAGAAAAATGTTATGTAATAAGTTTCACAATATCTTGAGATTAATTCAATCAAATTATGCCCTCATAAACGGTAGATTTACGTCTTCTCAAGTCCTTATTCCGGAATGTGCTGGTCAATTCTTTGTGGATTCACCACTCCCTTCATAAAGTATTACTGCCCACAAGTAGCAGGTCTAAACTCATGATGCCAAAACACGGTACTCTACTCATTGCAGAGATGAATGATGCGTTTCAGGATATTGATTACTTTAATGCTCCAAGGTAACGATGAAAGAGTGAGCATTGATTCTTGAGATGCCAATATGTAGGGAATGTGTTTCTAACGCAATTAATAACGAAGCATTTTAAGATCGAATTGCTAGTTCTAACGTGATGATTATCGCAAGTAGAGGCACAAAAAGTGCCAAAACAAGCACACAAGATTAGGGTTTTTCCCACCCCTCTACAAGCTATACTTGAGTTAATTCTTCGTTAGCACCTTATTTCGGAGCAATAAACCCTGCACAATTCCTATATATAGTGTCATTTCAAACATCTATACCGATATTGAAGCGACAAAGTACTAGTTCAAGATCATCGTGGCTATGGGCTTTTCAGATTGCAGTAGGCTGTGTTTGTATTATACTTTCTATCGTTGTTGTATTTTATGGTGCCACCACTACAGCGGGCGCTTACATCTGGTTATTCCTAGCTGGAATAGGCTTAATGATACTTGGAGCAGAAAGGCTGATTAGTGGGATTCAGGCGAAGGGGGTCAAAAAATCATCCCGTATCCTCAATATAGCGGTTGGAGCCGGCCTGATTATATATATTGGATCTGGCTTTTTCTTTCCGCAATTTGCCACAAAATGGCTCATCATCTTTCTTGGATTTGGTCTACTAGCCAATGGTATCATAAGAATCGTCGCCAGTTTGAAAAAGAAGGAGGGAGAACCAATTGATTATTCATCGCTTGGCACAGGAATCATAATTACGTCTTTATCCATTTTAATCTTGGCTTACCCAAAACTTGGTTTGGCTTTCCTTCTAGTGATGACCGCTGTGGCCCTGGCTGTGAGTGGAGTACAAATCATAATGGCAGGAGTTAGGGGTAGGCGTAGAGCCCTATATTCTCAAAAGCATCCAAGTGACACTCTTTTGTCCAAACCACCAGTAGGTGGTGTACAAGAACTGTCATTAAAAGATAGAAAAGGAATATGGAAGAACGGATCATGGTTCAGGGACGAACATGCAAGATACGCGCTTTTTCGAGGAGTGAACTTTGGATCGCGAAGCAAGCTTCCACCTTATCTTCCAATAGCACCCCTTGAAGTCAAGGACTTGTCGCAAATTAATTTGAAGAAGGAAATTGAATCAGTAAGACCTGAATTAGATCTCATGAAAAAACTTGGGTTCAACATTGTGCGCCTATTAATTTCATGGAAAGCAATAGAGCCCCGTCCAAATCTGAACTTAGAGGAGCTGTTACCAGAAGGCAGGCAATATCTTGCGAGTATGAAAGAAATAATTGACGAGCTATACGCAAGGAACATTTACGTAATCTTGGATTTTCACCAAGACATAGCAAGTGAAGCGTATGGTGGAGATGGCTTTCCGGATTGGGTACTGGCAATAGACAAGGAACATGAACGACCAAAGGCTTCGCATCCAGATAAAAAATGGCAGATAAAATACATGCTCAACAAATCCCTAAAAGAAACATTCAAGTCTTTTTGGGAGAATAGTTTGACGAATCTTGACGAAGGTCTTGAGAACTTTCCAGTCCGCACTCACTTGGAGAAAACTATTGGCCAGACTGTTAAATTCTTCAAGTCATTAAACAATGGCAATGGACACCCCGCAGTCATAGGAGTTGAACCTTTTAATGAGCCACACCCTAATGTGATACCCAAAAAGGATTTTGAGACCAAGTTTCTTATGGATTTTTATCGTAATGTAAATTCTGAGATAAGAAAAGTTGATGAAAACCTGTTAATATTCATTGAACCACGAGTGGATTGGACCATGTCAGGTGACGGCGGCATGCCCGTGTCTTATGGAGCATCTCCATTAGCTGTAAAGGAATCATTTAAGATGGACTTTATAAAAAAAGTCATGGTAGATAAGAAGATTGACTCTATCAAACTAGTCACCTATTTGCCAGATGATCCTCCCTCAATGACAGACTTTAGTAGTAATGGTGTCTTGGCATTTCATTACTACGATGCATTGGCTGTTGCTAGCTCTTTTGTGGCAATTCCAGAAAGCCTTTATACTTATAAGGTGGAGTTTCCCGCCATCTTTGCTCAGTTGCGAGAAGCTGCCACTGATCGTGGACTTGTCCCCTTCTTAACAGAATTTGGAGCATTCCAGGAAGCCGAACAGGCACGCGAATATCTGGATCTCCAATATATTCAGATCGAAAGATTCCTCATTAACGCAACCTTGTGGAACTACGATCTTTATAATACTGAACAAGGTAAAGATAATTGGAATTTTGAGAATTATTCTCTTTTGGGACCTAACAGAAAACCCCGAAATGCGGATGTAGTTGCACGTCCATTCCCAATGCGAAGCTCTGCGGAACCCTCTCTTTTATTTTTTGATGTTGAGTCAAAATATGCTTCCATTATACTAAAGGGGAGAGTGATATCAGATGAACCCACAATTGTCTATATTCCATTCGACATACATTATTCCCCTGAATTTACTGTATGGGCTACTAGTAAAGAACTGAAATGGGATAAAGAGAGCCAGCTCTTATACTGGTATCCATCAAAGGATCAGCCATATAATCAGTTAATCATAGGTAAAGGTAACAAATTAGATACGAAATTGCTCCCTGACGAATCAAAAGAGTTAGCTAGCAAGACAACCTTTACCAGTACTTTCAGCTAACGGATATTGTACCTACATGTACATTGAATCTCTGAATAAATAAGTGAATATTCTCACTGTCGAGGAGTTCTCACCATGATCCTAGATAATTGCCACTTGGAGAAAGTATCTGTATGCGATTATTGCCTGTATCAGCTACGTACACGTTACCTGCAAGATCGATAGCTAAACCACCGGGCGAAACAAATTGTCCATTTTCTGTACCTATTTCTCCTCCCCAAGATCCTAGATAATTGCCACTTGGAGAAAATATCTGTATGCGGTGGTTGTCTGTATCAGCGACGTACACGTTACCGGTAGAAGGGTCAATACCTATGTCTGAGGGGTATTTGAACTGTCCATTCTCGGAACCATCTCTGCCCCATGATGTTATGTAAGTACCGTTAGAAGAGAATTTCTGTATACGGTTGTTGCGTGTATCGGCAACGTACACGTTACTTGAATTATCTGTATCTAAACCAGACGGAATACTGAACTGTCCATTCTCTGAACCCTCCTCACCCCATGATGTTATGTAGGTACCGTTAGAAGTGAATTCCTGAATACGATTGTTGACTGCGTCAGCTACGTACACGTTACCGGTAGAAGCGTCAACAACTACACCTGAAGGATATTTGAATTGTCCATTCTCTGAACCCTCCTCACCCCATGATGTTATGTAGGTACCGTTAGAAGTGAATTCCTGTATACGATTATTATATCTCTCGGCAACGTACACCTTACTTGAATTATCTGTATCTAAACCAGACGGATAACTGAACTGTCCATTCTCTGAACCCTCCTCACCCCATGATGTTATGTAGGTACCGTTAGAAGTGAATTCCTGTATCCGATTGTTGCCTGTATCAGCTACATACACGTTACCTAACAAGGGGTCAATAGCTACGTCTGTAGGTCTGTTAAAGCCTTTAACAGGTTCTGTACTACTGGCCCATGTTACGTCAGGTTCAAAGAGTATTTCTATTTGAAAAAGGTAAGCTAGAGTGAATAGGATAGCTACTGAGCCAATAACAGAAAATTTAATTAGTTTTATGGTTTTGTTTTTTCTTCTTTCGTCTTATAAATTCTTCTCATATTTCAGATCCTTCAGACACCTATAGATGATTTTGCTAATATCTCTCATCCATCTTATGACAATCCAAAAATTATCTCCAAACGCTGAGGTGTCGAAATACCTCATTGTGAAAACGGAAAAATCAAGGAAGCATGGACTGGATTTGACATCATTACCCCGCCGTAACCTCTAGAGGTGTTCGGGACCCGTGTAGACATAAAAAATGCCTAAATAAATTAGCCAAACAGCTTGATAGTAATAGATCCTTGTAATAAATTAATTCATTCAAGGGCGCTCAAATGAACCTATGAATTATGATAAGTGGACCCACCTATAGAGATCCTTAGCATGGTTTACAAGTCAAATTACATTGTCTACTTCTTAGCATAAGTTAGAGCGAACTATCATGCCTATCTGCTTTTTCAACCGACGCCTGAATTCTATTCACTGTTTCCATGCATTCAATTTGCTTCTTCTCTATGTCTGACAGCTTTTCGATAAGTAAACCCCTGAGATACTTTATGTCCTGTTCGTTCTTTTCATTTTCGGCTTTTTGAATTCTCTTTCTATAGAACGTGTTTGTAATAACAGCCATCAAAGTGGAAATTAATGCGATTCCAAAAAACATATAGACTATTGCCACCTCTCTTCCTACACTAGTAACTGGAACTACATCACCATACCCAACAGTAGTAACAGTAGAAACACACCACCATAGGGCATCAAGGAAGGTTGTCATCTTTGAATTTGGTGCTCCTCTTTCTATTTCGTACATAATGAATGTCCCAGCAATAATAACTAGGCCCGCCGTAATCAACAAGCTAGGATAGATCTTGTTCATGAGATATTTCTACAATTAGCATTTTTTAAGTTAGCTGTCTCAATAGACTTATTGATCATGACTAAAGGCGGCTAGCGCCTCCGATCGAGGTCAAATTCCACTCAGCGCATTCGACCGCGTTCGGGATAGAAGCTTTAATTTGGAGGCGAAGCCACCGACAGAATATTAAAGACTTAAAATCCCTGACAGACATTTGTCATCAAACGAACAACCTCATCCTTTGTATTATTTGCAGTCGTAATCCCAGGTCTAGCCATAGGAGTAGCGCATGCTGCACCAAAGGGGGAGGTTGTTGATGGAGAGATCGCCATAAGCAACATGACTACGATACCAAATACTTACGGCAATACTCTAAATGTTGTAGGTATTCTAACAAACAAAGGTGACATTACTACGTCTTATCTTAGAGTAATCGCTGAAGTATACAATTCGTCAAATACCCTAGTTGGAGTAAGTGAAGGTTATCCATAAATTAGTATTCTGAATCCGGGTGTATCTACACCATTTTCAGTTCGTACAAATGTCTCCTTATCAGCATTCGACCATTACAAGGTCAGAGTAGGCAATATAACGGAAGGTAACCCACACTAGTCAAATCTAATTAATTCTAGTTCGACTAATCCATAAAATCTGTAACCTGATAACTGCTTGATTATCTTATCCTTGACTTCATCAGATACCCTAGATTTTAGTATCTTTTTCACAACCTCTAACTTATCTGATGGCGTCTTAATTTCCCGAACTATTCCCTTGTTTCCTGATTCTTAACCTTCCGTAAATAATGTTTAAATCGTAGATAATATTATAGTTTCTCTAGGAAACTAAAGAATTAGAATGAACAACTTTCTATCAAAGAATTGAAGGAGTCGATCTCATTATTCTCTTAGCCCGAAATGAACCACATAGTAGTCATTGTAACTGACTTTTGGTATCGTGAAGAGCGCATAAGAACCCATCATATCTTTGAGGAATATCTTCAGATCAGAATTTGTAACATCTACTTTGCCGGCCCTTATTACTGACCAACCCCAATGAGTAGTTCCCATCTTCTCCGGTGCTATATCGGGGGCTTGATAATTGCCTGCGGCTCCTTCTTTAAGTCGTGAAGCGATTAAAAATATTTTGCCGGGAAAAATGGATCTGATCAAACTCTCCATTATGGCTACAGATTCGGAATATAGATAACTCAGTCTTGACGTTTTATCTCGAAGTTTGGTTGCTTCTGCGAGAGCCGTTTGCCTGCACCGCTTATGAAGTCCTTCTGCGGTAATGTCATGACCTATTATCCGTATATACTCCAACTGAAATGTCATGCATGATTGACAAATAAAGCCTGAAAGGCCTGTTACCCGCCGTTTTGGGACTACTATGTAATTGTCCAGCATGCGATTTATTGCTGATTCGGCTAAATTCAATTTGTCCAAACTACGACGGTCTGCAGCATGTCCAGTCGATAGCTCTTGAAGTCTGATAGACCGTGCCATCATCGTAGTGAATTTGTCAGCTGCGGCGATCAGTCCTGCTACGTTACCGGGTTTGTCCATTCTTCGAATAAACTTAGCTGCGCTTTTTTGCCCGGTAGCTGCGAAAGGATACCCCGGCGAAAGACTTCTCGGCAACGGATCGTAGTTGTGTTGTGACCTGCAATGCTCACGGAAATTCCACTTCCGAGAAAACAGCTGATCACATTGGGGACACCGATATTTTTCTCTCACGATAGCAGTCACTTTCAGGTTCTTTCAGGCGCATAAACTTTGTCACACCGTCAACAGTCTTGAAACTGCGATAAAAAAGTGCCAAAATTCTCATTTTAATCAAAAAATGAATTCAAACCCATGGTTTTGGGCTATCTGTAAATAATTGAAGCCTTTTGGGCGTGCTTATTATTTAAACCCCAGAACCTTTAAATTAGGTTGAAAATGATAAGACGATAAGTCGAGGAATTTGCGGTGTTTAGAGATTTGATGCTGACTAGGAGCAACACTCGATGACATTCAGAAAAATAGGACACGGCGGTAGACGCGGACACAGAGCTGTAGCTTCTCATCCTAAGAATGGGCCCAGCAATCCCAACTCATTTTCACGCTACATTATGAATGAACGTGTTATGCATCACCTTGAAAGGAAGGAAGCCATACTACCATGCGGCTACAAAGTTCGCGAATCCTGGGCTGCGCTGCGTAGAAGCTGGCAGGGATTTAAGATTGCAAAGGCCAATAACGATTTACAAAGAATGAAACATTATGCGGGGTTCATAAATAAGGTCCAAAGCGAGTTAGGCATTGCAGTGACCATGTTTGACCACTGGCTACTTGATCTGTCGAATCGCCAAAGTGACTACCTTGACACATCTGTACAAGAAGATGTTGACGCTATCCGCATTCAGGAAAGTGAAGTCCTTGATGAATCATTGCCTGATTACGACAGCATGATGAAAAATGCGCAAGCCTCCGTCCCTATTGTACCTAGCCCAAGGAAATCTATTTTTGTAACCTACGAGGATAGACCCCAAGGGCAGTGCGAATATCTTGCATCTGAGACCCGGTCCAAGATATCTGTGGAGAGCGAACACTTTTACCCGCAATACTCCTGTCCAAGCCCTGAAAGTACTTATTCAGATCTTGACAACTACGAAGACGATCCTTCCGTGGCTTCATTGATGAGCAATGGCAAATTTCGAAACCCAAAAATCAGAATGGAAAAAAATGATTCGTACGCTTATGCATATGAACGGGATGATCAAAATACAGACAAAAACACCTACTTAGAAAAACATACTTATTATAATAAATCGTGTCCGACAAGCGATGAAATTACGCAGTCGAAAAAGGCGAGGAAAAGGAGACTGAAATCCTGTTACTATAGAACATAGATCATGCCTGAATATCCCTACCTCCTTGAATCAAATATGCTGATGGGACATTAAATTCTCGATGGGTCAATTTGTGAATCAGTTAGAATTTCTATTCTCCCCGATTTCAGCAAATTCCATTGACTCTAACGAGCAAACGTCATAATGGCCATTACCACCTATTACTATTAGATCATATGACCGGCACAGCTTTGCTTGGTTCTGTAATTTTTAGGGCTGCTTATCATTTTTTGTACTATGGGCAAGTAAATGTTGAAGGTTTCAGGAGTTGCAAAATAATTGTGTGTATAATGTGTCATTTCTTATGGCAGAGATCATTATTGCATTATAATCGTATGAAATTGGTCCCAAAAAATTTGGTTCTTCTATCCTGAACTTATAATCAGTTCTATTTACAGCATTGTTGTCAAGGGTTGTCATGTTTGATGAACATGTAAGAATTTTATGAATAAAATGCTAGAAACAAACTACAATTTCATACGTACTGCGATCTTATAACTACATATGCATAAAATTGCAGCACCATTTTTATAGAGAAAGTTCGTGCCACTAAGTGAATCCTAAACAGATGATATTTAGCTTGCACAATTTAGGTATAGTTGTTCTATTATCCGTGTTTACGGCCACATTATATCCTGCCTATGGTCAAATAGGAAATCTAACATCACTACCACCAGAGCCAGCTCCAACTGAATCAATCAAGGTAGTAGACCCTATTACAGGTGAAAAAGTAGTAGCAGGGCAAGAACTCAAAGTAGCTGGTGAATCGTCTGATGACCCTTCCAAAGATTGTACTGTATCGGTCATAGTCAACAATGTCAGGCCATACCAGAATGCATTTCCTGTGGGCGCTGCGGGAGACGGCGATTACTCCAAATGGAATTTTGTATTAAGTGAAAATTATACAGGATTGATTCAAGGGGAAAATAAGATAACTGCAAAATTGACCTGTCCACCTCCTCTTGCAACCAGATGGTATAGCGTATTTGTGACCGGAGTAGGTTCATCTGAAGGTGTCAATAGTAATACTACACAACCCCAGGCACAGCCACAGTTATCACCACCACTGACTGTAGTACCCCAATCCAACTTGAGTGCTGCCGAAAGTAACCTTACAACAGCAACAACGACAACAACAACAGCGCCTACCTTAGAGCCAGAAGACGAAGTAGAGGAAGAACCATCAAGTACCTCTTTACCGTTGCCTACGACTTCTGCCAACACCACTGCCACTCTTTCCCCACCGGACAGCGAGACTCAACCCCTACAAGTTTCAATAGCCGCTCAGAAAAATCCTATCAGCAGAGGTGACAATCAAAGTATTACTATAAAAGTTACTGATTCAAATTCAAGAGCAATTCCAGACGCAGAAATAGACGGAGTACTGATTTATCCAG
>JBIOZE010000037.1:0-9599 GCA_044870745.1 Nitrososphaeraceae archaeon
CGCTTTGGTAAGTTCTAAATTCCTTCTGTTTGAACCCATTTCGGTAAGTCATGTTTGTTCACGCCCGATCGAATTGAATCAGTATCTACTAGTTGGTATAAAGCAAAAATTGGAAATCCAATTCAATAATCTAATCCATTGCCATAGGGGCATATAATTCTCAGAATCTTGTATGCCGGAGGCGGGACTTGAGCCCGCGACCTTTCGATTATGAGTCGAACGCTCTGGCCAAGCTGAGCTACCCCGGCCCCGCTCAGCAGCCTTAACTGATTTTCGAATGCATAATATATTCTATTAAACAGCTTTTTTTATTGGACTACCTTCATGTTATAGCCATACTAACAATTAAAACCATGGTCATTAGCGGCTTAACCATAGCTACTTTTATTATAAAGAACGTAGAGAAAAATTGAAAATAATTACCTAGTACGCTTGTATTTGGTAAGGTTCGAGATACTTCGTCCTTTGGGCTACTCATACAGTCAATAGCTGTACATTTGAAGAAAAGTGTAAAATTGATATTTCCTATTGGATCTTCTTATAATTTAAGTTTCAATAAATTTTGCCCAGCCATCTTTGTTACTTCAATTAGTTCCAATCGTTCTAGCCTTTTGACTAATCTCCAAAGGCTTGTCTTAGGCAAAATGAACTCGGTTCTAATTTCTGACTCAAAAGCTGAACCTTCCTTGTCAGCAAGAAAGTATATGACCTTTTGATCCTCTTCACGCAATTTAGGATATTTCATTAATTTTGCTTCAACCAATTTGCGAATCTCAGAATGTTTCTCCGTCTGGGTTACATGATCCAAGTTACTAATTGGTAATTCCATACCAGTTTCTGATTCAGTTTTACTATGCGGAGTATTCTGTTGATTCTTAACATTGTGTGTTTCATTATGTGAAATCGATTCTGCTGCGTCTACACCAATAGAATCATAATGCATTTTCTTCGATCTTAACCTCTTCACATAAAGCAATATGAAAAGTCCAGATAATGCAATTAATGATATAGCTCCAAGGATTTGTACAAGATTTTGATTTCCATTCTCTGTCCTATTTGCCAATGATTCTAGAGCCATCCTGGCAAGATTAGCGGCTTCCGCATAATTTCCAGTAGCAAATTTAATGTTTGATTGTGAAAGGAGCGATTCCGCTTGATTTACATCTAAATTTATCTGTCGAAAACTTCTTATTTTTTCATTTGCGTCTCCAATCGTTTCTTTAGCAAGTTCAAAATCAGAAGAAATCTTGTTTACCAGATATGAAGAATTAATTGCAAATCGTTCTGCATCGACGAAGTTGCCATTTTCAAGAGCTAATCGAGCTTGTTCAAGTAACTCATTAGCATGAGTCAAGTTAATCCCACCAAGAGTGTTTTGAGCTGCTGTTATGTCATCTCCTGCGGAAATCAAGGCTGTTTCAGCTTGTTCCCTTGTCCCCACGTATCCCAAAATATATTTGACTGTACTTTTTCCTGGATCAAATGTAAGTAATTCTTGTTCTCCGAGCCGCCTTATCAGATTTGGCTGATGCTCCCCTAAACTGGTAACTACAGCATCATTTGGTAGTTTAACCGTGAACTTCGACGTTGAATTTATGGAGAATGTCCAGATCCTATCTTGCTTGTCGACGATAGTGGGCGTGATATAGGTAATTCTGATCTCAGATGACCCCTGAGGTTTAATTCTTAATTCATTACTCTTAACTATTACGTAGTATGACAGACTATGCGATGAATAATTCTTAACAACTAAATTAGTAACATTTGTACCTATGAGACCGATTGATAATTCTTTGGCAAGGGGATTAGATTTTATGTCCTGCTGTATCAATGCGTCACCATTTGAAAAAATCCCGATAAACAAAGAATTAACAGTATATTCATTTTCAGAACCAAATACTTTCGAATTTAATTGAATACTGCAACTTAAGACGGTCGCAATAAAAATAAAACTAGTTACTTTATTGAAGAATAATTATAAACCCCTCCGATCTGCAGTCATGAATCAATTTAATATGACCGTCATTTAGAATAAACCGGGAAAAAGATATAAGTCTTGTCAGGTTCGGGGTTAATTGTAAAGGACTTTTTGTAGTAACAAAAATCGTGTGTTCAAATGAAATAGATGGTATTAATCAATTAATAGATACAAAAACAGCCGAAATCATGTATTCTCGGTTCCGAGGTATTTCTTAAGATCGGAAGTCGTATAATTCTCTACCCATCTGAATTTTCGCTGCAACGTTGCCGTATAAATCCTTGTCCAATCGAGATCTAAATAATCTGCCCACGCCTTGAAGACACGTGGATCAATATAATTTCGCAGAGATGTACCGAGGTTATAATCTCGCGTTTCTTCCTGAAGTTTGAGTTGCAGCTCTAGTTTTTCCAGGCGGTCCTGTGCCTTTTTGAGCTGTACTTCTGACTTAAACTCATGAGATTTCATATCAGATTTGAGAGATTCAATTTTCATCCGCTTTTTATTTACTGAAGATTCAAATTTCTCATACATGAGCTTCGCGGCCGGATTCTTAGGATCAATACCCTTTTTATGATTGCATGTAATTGCAGCTTGTAAGTTTGCAATTCTTGCAACGTATATTTTTCTTGCTTCAGGGACATTCTTATTCACCGTGATGGGTGGATTCCTTAGGGATTCTTTCACTATTTGTGTAGAAATGTAAGTTCTGAATACCTTAGCTGTAAGGTGCTGCATATTCTTTTTGTCAATTGACCTCAAGAAAGTATTAACCTTCGAAGAATTGATGTCGTGAAAAATTTGATCCTTTTGGCCCTTATCTTTCATGAAATGAATTAGGTTTTCATACAACCCTCTTGTATCATTTGAATCTACTTCGAGCGTCTTCTGCCAAGGGACGCTATCTTTCCCTAGGAAGTTAAATTCTATAAACAGCATACCATTTTTTCGTGGAAACCTTATATGCTCCCCTCTTAGCGTGGTCGCACCTACTGTATCGGCTTCATCCGGATCTTTTTCATCGCCTACTCTCAATGCCAACTTGAATATCAAATAACAAACAGTAGCAATCTTTCGAATTCGATCGTCCTTTGTAGTTAGCATCCTGGTTATGATTTCCTTACGTACTTTCTCTATGTATTTTTCAAGAGTTTTTGCTCTGTCATACTTTAATTTATCATTGTCTTGACGTAACGAGGCGGAATCATGTAGCCAGACGTATTTTCTCTTTGAGGTCAAATTCTCCGTCCAAGAGGCCAACCATGTGGAAGTATGATCATGAACTATTTGCTTCCAAGCACCTTCAGGAACAGGTGCGACTTCACCGAGGTTCAAAGTAACATCGCTGGCCTTTATTCGAGGCTTCCATCTTCCCCTAAGTGGGTGCTGTCCTCTTCCCATGAATATTCCTGGAGGTTCTACAAGCCAATTCGCGACCTCAACTTCAACATCATCAATATAAGCTTTCCCAAAAAGTCCTTTAATTTTTTCTCTTTCTGCTTTTTTTGCTTGTGAGATCTTTTTCCGTTCTTCTTTTGGAAGCATTTTCACCCGCTCTTTTTCAACTTCCTTTATTCGTGCTTCCTTGTCCACCAGTTCAAACGCTTCAGTAAAGTCAATATCTTGTATATTAGTTAGTTTTTTGAATTTTTCAGGAAGTATTTTTTTCAAGTCGTAAAGAAAGTTTCTTTGAAATACAATATCATTTACATAATGAGTGTGCTTCTTCTTTGCCCATGCATAGATCAATTCCTCTTGATCGCGATCGAGCAACACATTTTCACCCAAGATCCTAACAGATATTCCCCTTTGAAGATACTCAGGTGGAAATGCTACTCCCTTATGCAGCAGTGTATCCCATCGATGACGATTGATAAGTGCAGTAGATTCCATTTAGTCTATGGAAATTTGCAAGGGGAACTATTGATAAACTTTCCCCAGTAAAATTAATTTTGCTTCACATTTCACGAGGTATTGCTTCATATACATGAAACTGAATAAATTCACAATTTCATTTACTTCCCTTACAAACTTTAATTAATAATTGCTTGAATCTTGCTATGATTGAATTCAGCTAAACTGGCAAAATTCGAGGTATTTTCAACTGTCTTGATTAATGAGAAATCAAATTTATCCGAATTGGTTGATGAGTTTGTCAATTCCTACATTCTACTCAGTCGTACTAAAAATTTTAGCTATAGGATCTTGATACCTAGGAAAAAAGATAGCTCTAATTTCCAAGCTAAGAAGTTAGGGTTAACGATACAGGCCGAAATATTACTCGCAATGAAAAGAGGTAATCTGAAACTCTCAATTAGAGAAATCAGATACCTTCATGACCCTGATCATTATGGATGGCTGTTTCTTTCACCGGAATTAATCGAAAGAGTAAGTGAGGAATAGATGTTATCCAAATACACTTTCACTTGAATCGATCTTTTGAGAATGGCAAATCTAAATGCATTATATTGCTCGTGAAAATGGCAATTACCAAACCTAGCAAGATGCCACCTACCATATCAGATAAATAACCCTCATACAATAGCAGTTGTGAAATAATCACAGAGAAAGGTAACACCCATATCAAATATCTAGAGAGAACTAGCCGTTTAGAAAGCGAATATCCAACTATAAAAGAAAAAGCGATAATACTCGCAACATGATTAGAAGGATAAGAAAAGTTTCGTGCCGAAGGAGTCATGCTATCTCTCTCCAAATTATAACCAGTTGGAAGCAAATTCAACTTTATTGTTTCTGTTGGTTTAAGATGACCTACTATCGGCTTCAAGTTACTGGTAATTAGGGTAATGATCACAATCGTAATCAATAAGATCATGCCAGTTTTTCTAGTCCTGCCAATGATCGTCAATATTATGGAAACTAGAATTAGATAAATAATTTCTCCAAACGAAGCAAAGACAACTAGAGCATAAAGTATAGTGTCACTTAACTTGATGCCGCCGATAAAAGTATGAACGAAGATGTCCAGATCAGATAATGCTCCTACATGTACTAATATCGTCAAAACTACGAAAGAAATAACTAACAGTACAAATAGTGGCGAACGAAAATTCACGAGCCATCCAGAAGACGGATATAGCGTACTAATCAATTCGGTTTTTTCTCATGTAATTTCCCATGTACTTACAAGCCAAAATTCACATTTCGGTCTAGAAACTCGTCACTTACGTAGGTCAATGTCAATGATTCGACAATCAGATATTCAAATTATACATTTGTTCAAGTCCGACTCATATGAGCACAATCTAGGCATATGCTTTGTCAATACGATTGAGAGTCACCCTTGATTTTTTCAGCATATGCAGGGTCCTTTTCCGTATAATACTTTATCATCCCAACCTTCAAGACCTTCAGCGAAAGTAGAGCGCATTTAATTCGGGCTGGTCCCAAATTTGTCAACCCAATATTTTCAAGTATATCCTCTTTCCTTAAATCCTTTAAAAACTCCAACTCCTTCCCCATTACCATTTCCGTTAGCATTGAAGCACTTGCTTGGCTAATGGCACATCCTCTACCTTCAAACTTTATCTCTTGAACTTTATTCGATTCAATTTTCAAATGAATGTCAATCTCGTCCCCACACAGAGGATTGCTGTCATGTACGCTTACGTCAGCAAGTGCAAGCTTACCTTTATTTCTAGGATTTCTATAATGGTCCAATATGATTTCTCGATATATATCATCGCTCATAATCTAAATATCCTCCTAGCCTCATTGAGGGCATAAATTAGTTTATCAATGTCCTTCCTAGTATTATAAATGTAAAAACTAGCTCTAGAAGTGGAAGAAACCTTTAATCTTTCCATTAAAACCTGTGCACAATGATGACCTGACCGGATCGCAATGCCGCGCTTATTCAATATAGTGGCAAGATCGTGTGGATGTATATCGCCTATGTTGAAGGAAATCACGCCCCCTCTGTCGATAGCCTTACTCGGTCCATATACTGTAAGTTGTTCAACAGAAGACAAACAATCCAGCGCATAGTCAGTAAGTTCAATTTCATGTTTTCTAATTTTGTCCATTCCAATTTCGCTTAGATAATCTACAGCGGCCGCAAACCCCACGACGTCGGCAATATTTGGTGTTCCCGCCTCAAATTTATACGGCACTTCATTATAAATAGTCTCATTCTTAAAAACCTCCTTAATCATATCACCTCCAGCCAGAAATGGATCCATATTTTCAATCAATTCCCTTTTTCCATACAAAATACCGACCCCTGTTGGTCCTAACATCTTATGTGCAGAGAATGCCAAGAAATCACAATCAAGTTCCTGGACATCCACAGGCATATGAGGAACAGATTGGGCACCATCTACTATAACTGGGATGCCAAACTTATGCGCAGACTTGATAATCCTTTTAATAGGAACAATCGTCCCAAGGACATTTGACATATGACTTATTGAAACTAATTTCACAGTACCAGTTTCAACTTTTTGAATAAAATAGTCAAGGTCCAAATATCCATTATCATCGATACCAACATAGCAAAGCTTGGCGCCAGTTTTTCTTGCCAATACTTGCCAAGGAACTATATTGCTATGGTGTTCTAATTCAGTAATTAGAATCTCATCACCTTCTTTGATATTGTTCCGGCCCCAAGAATAAGCCAACAGGTTTAACGATTCTGTAGTATTCCTTGTAAAGACGATTTCCTCGACAAATCTAGCATTAATGAACTTTGCAACCTTGTCTCGAGTGAGTTCAAAGGCTCGAGTTGATTCTTCGGCAAAATCGTAAACAGCTCTATGAATGTTCGAGTTGTGATTCATGTAATATTCAGCAATTGACCTTATTACTGCAAGAGGTTTTTGAGTTGTAGCAGCATTATCCAGATATACAATTTCAGATATTCCGCCTATCTTTCTCTTAAGAATTGGAAAGTCATCCCTAAGTGTGTTTGTATCTAGGATGCCCTTTTGCAATATATGATACTTAATTAATAGTAGATATAAACTTAGATTAGTTTATCAATGAAATGTGTCCGTAGTTTAGCAGAAACTTACTAAAGTCTCATCCTATTTTCACAGTCACTACAAACCTTTCGAACTGAGGGTAAACCTGACTAATTAGAAAAATAGGCGCCGTTATAGGTTAGTGAAATATTCCTAATACGCCCAGTCCGTAAGGCTGGACCCTCTTGATGTTAGCATCCAGTTCATCCGACTTAGCATTATATTAGAACTATACTTTATCCTCAGATCAGCAGTGTGGGGGGTTTTTCGGCAGTGACGTCCAGTACAAGATTCACTAAACCGACAACATTGTAAGGTAACAAAATCCCTTTCAATATCACAATGCCGTTAAAACTATTTTTATCTTCAACTACAATAGTCTAGTATTATTGCAAGATGATATTTTAATAACGATGGTTACTACCCATTGTAGATATGTTTTCTGAACAAGATGCACTCCCAAGCTTCTAAACAGATCCACGTAACGTAATTTGCTACTGTAGTGTTTTAGAAAGTTGTAGTCATCACCGTTATTACAACAATATGATGCTGGTCTGAACCCGAAAAATCTCTTGCCAAATTAGTGAATTGAATTAGGATCGATGACCATCCCAAAGTAATATTTATTTTTGCGAAGGGATAACTAGTTAGATAGTTGTACGTTAGTTCAGAACTTATGAACATTGGAGGCTCTGAATGGATTATCATAGGTTTATTGATTGTGTTTTTGTTATTCGGTACGAAGAAACTTCCTGAATTTTCTAGAATGATTGGAAAGGCGATGGGAGAATATGAGAAAGCTCGTATTATAACCCAAAGGGAATTCTCTGAATCAATGTCATCTCGAACAAATGATTATGTAGGACCCAAGGTAGTTTCTCCGATAAATTCAGAGCGTGAAAAACTAGAAATGGTAGCTCATTCCTTAGGAATAGAGTTTACCAACGAGAGCGATGATGAGCTACGAAAACTTATTTCTAATAAGATGGGTTTAATAAAATAACGAAGTGAAACAGACCGACAATTCAAGATTTAAATATGTGCCTTCTTGAGAAATGGTCGATGTCTGATCCTACTAGTAACAATGGACGTGCGAGTAATAACGAGTCCATTAATCCGTACAAAGTTGCACTTACCCAACTCAATGAAACCGCCAAGATGCTGGATCTGGAAGACGGTATGCATCAAATCCTCGCTAATCCAAAGCGAGTTTTACTGGTCTCGCTTCCAGTTAAGATGGATGATGGTAAAATAAAGGTCTTCGCAGGATTCAGATCCCAACATAATGATGCCCGAGGTCCATATAAAGGTGGGATAAGGTATCATCCACAAGTCTCGATTGATGAAGTGAAGGCTCTTTCCATGTGGATGACGTGGAAGTGTGCCATAGCTGATATCCCTTACGGTGGTGGAAAGGGTGGCATTATTTGCGATCCAAAATCCATGTCGCCAGGAGAACTTGAGAGATTAACTCGAAGATATGCCTACGCAATTTCCGACATCATAGGTCCACATACAGATATTCCTGCTCCAGATGTTTACACTGGAGGTAAAGAAATGGCGTGGATAATGGATACTTATTCTGCAATTAAAGGAAATTTTGTTCAACCCGAAGTCATAACTGGCAAGCCACTGGCCATTGGAGGGTCACTAGGTAGAAATGAGGCTACGGGAAGAGGTTTGGCCATTACCGTGAGGGAGGCCGCTAAAAGGCTTAAGATTGAAATGAAAGGAACTAGATTTGTAGTCCAAGGTTTTGGAAATGCAGGTCAGTTTTCTGCACAATTTCTTGAGGATCAAGGTGCAAAACTCATAGCTGCCAGTGATTCAAAGGGGTGCATAATGAATAAGGAAGGTATATCAGTTTCGGCTCTCAGAAAGTATAAGGAGGAAACTGGATCCATTTCAGGTTTCCCCAATACTCAGAGAATAAGTAATGAGGAGCTCCTTGCATTAGATTGTACAATTTTAGTTCCTGCAGCTTTAGAGAATCAATTGACAAATCAAAACGCTGCCAAAGTGAAGGCAAAAATAGTGGCTGAGGCAGCAAATGGTCCTACTACTCCAGAAGCTGATAATATCCTATTTGAAAATAAAATACTTCTAATACCAGATATATTGGCAAACGGGGGTGGGGTTACTGTTTCGTATTTTGAATGGCTTCAGAATCTAAGGAGGGAGTATTGGACTGAACAGTATGTTAATGAGCGTTTGGATTCGAATATTACGAAGGCCTTTTCAGATGTTTATGATATTCATGTGAAAAGGAATCTAAACATGCGCAAAGCAAGCATGATTCTAGCAGTAAACAAAGTGGTAGAAGCGATCAAGATTAGAGGTCTATGGCCATAGAGACCACCCAGGTTATCACAAACACTTTTCACATACTTTTCAGATATCTTTAGTCGATCCGCAAAATGCAGTCGCTAATTGAAGCTTTGGATTAGGTCAATCGGTCGAAAAAGAATGACCACACGAGCAACTCTTTGTAACGTTAGGGTTGTTGATCTTAAAACCTGAGCCCATCAGGCTCTCAACATAATCAACATTAGCTCCTTTAAGGTATTTTTGGCTATAACTATCGACAATCACTTCGACACCGTTCTCATTGATTATTGCGTCGTCTTCGTCGGGCTTCT
>JBIOZE010000038.1:0-4022 GCA_044870745.1 Nitrososphaeraceae archaeon
CAATACAACATCAGCAGCATGAAACAAAAGGGAGAGTTCGGTGTCATTGAGGAAATCCATATCCAAGTTTATTATTTTTGAGTGTTTAAACCTTGGATTCAAGTTTTCCATATTATAGTGGTTTTTCGAGGAATTTATTACAATTGTCCATGATTTAGGTATGTGCATTCTTTCGAATACATCCCATCCCTTCGTAGCCGTTCTGAATCCTACGGCTAACGCAATTCTACCCTCTTGTGGCAAGGAAAATCTCAATCGGGCTTGCTCTTTGCTAGCCGAAAATGGGATAATAGGTTCTGCTCCATGATAAACTATCATACCACCGCCCACCTTATTTCTCATATATTGCGAAAAGACTATCCCTCCTGCAGATTTGCTGAGTTTTCGTGTATTCAAATTATGGAATGAGTGGTAATTAAAAAAATGGGTCCAATATCGGAGCAGCTTATTTCCCCAATGACCCATTCTTCCAAATTTGTTCCTTCTAATAGGAATTACTAGAGTCATCCATTGCTTAAAATTAAATGAAGTGTGAAATGTTGTTACTATTGGCACCTTACACTTATCGTAAAATAAATCAATATTGGTGCGTGTTTTGCTCCTGTTAAATGGGTCTAGCACTAGTCCATACAATCCATGCTCATATTGAATATGAACAATATCGGGCCGCATTTTATCAACTAACTTTAACAATACTTGGTAATTCTGGTCTTTAGATGGCGCTAATTCAAGAAAGTCACCATCACCTTCCGCGTTACATGCAACAAGAACTTTTAGTCCTTTGTTGCGTAGTTCTCTTACCAGATTAAAGGTATAGCGGCCAACCCCGCCATGCATTGGAGGGTATTCAGTAGACACCATGAGAATTTTAGTTTGATTTTTGATCAATGTACAATATCGCCGCCGACTGCCGTAATCTGCTTGGTAAGATAAAATAGATTATTCATCATCATATTAATAATGACATTATACTTTATAGATTAGAAGGTCGAGTCCTTATCGCCGAATAGAACCTTGAATTCTATATTACCTATGTGGTTCACGTACAGATATGAGTTTATAGACTGGCCTATTATTGTTCATAATTCCATATAAGGAGAATGAAAATTTAGATGGATGACACTGTCAAAAGTGAATTAGTTTAATACATCGAATGGTTATAACTAAGATAGTCTAGGTGTGAAGTGTTAGTGAAAATATTTCATGTTTCTATTATTTACCTTTGAATTATTATTCCTGTGATTTTATTTCTCTAAAGTTATGATTATTGTTGCTATTGCTCCATACATTCTTAAATGAACTTAGGATATTTCCTGAAACCACAGGTTCTCGATACACTTCTTCTGACCACGTAACTCTATCTACGCCTTCCATGTGTTTTATACTCGAAATTGTATCCATCAGTTGATCGGTATTTTCATATGCGTAATCACTCACCACATCAGAATTCCCTATTTGAACTGATGTAGATATCATTCCATCCATCTTGGACAGTTGAGTAACACGTTTTCTAATGTCTCCATCATGTAGACATACGTGCAACGCTCCCCTCTTTAGTCCCGGAAGGGCAACTGACTTTATGGAGTCAATGAAGGACAAGACTGAAGATGCAATAGATTCGGTAAAGTCCTCTACAGGTATGGGAGTTAGCAGAACGGAGTCTAATATTAATGACCAACCTCTTGTAATCCCTATAATTGAACAAAAGAGCACAACAGAGACTAAAGGCTATACTGAGACTATAAGTATCGAAAAAAGACAGGTTGAACGTAAAAAGAATATAGAATTAAAAGTAAAGTACGATGAAATTTTTGTTAATGGTAAGGAAATACATACAAGTGCAGGAGATACTCTAAGAGAAATAAGAGACAAAATTCTAGAGATTGTTTCCTTCGACCAAGATAGAGACGAGAAGCAGGAATTGGAAAAGGTTAAGGGTCAAATGATTCCATTATTAGGAAATGACACTGAAATGGAAAAGGTTATTCCTGTGTATGCAGAGGAAATAGTCATATCTAAAAGAGTGGTCAAGATAGCAGATCTGACAATTCACAAAAGAATAGTGAGCGAAACAAAAAAAGTAGATAATGATTTGATAACAGAGCAGATAACAATCCAGAATCCAACTGGTCGAAACCCGACAACACAAAACGAAGAATAAGATTTACTGCAACAGTTTATGTCCTAATCCACTGGAAATCTGAGAGTTGATTTGGTCAAATTGATTACGGGGACGTAGATTGAATGGGTATTACTACCTATACTTTCAGTGTATTCAAACTCTCCTGTCAACTTGTTTAGTTCTATAAATTTTCTGTTCGGTTTTTCTTTGATGATGTGATAATGGGCAACCACGCCACCAACTATACCCGTATGAATAAATAGTATGTCTTTGTTTTGATAGCTTATATAGTAAAGTAACGGTGTTATGCTCATGAATGATTGTGAAGTATATAATATGACTTTTAACATGTCTTTCAAACTTTCATACTCTAGATAAGTCGTAAACCACTCGCTCTGCGACATAATGCAATAAATGACTTGTTCTTTATTATATCTTTATTTTGTTCCTTATGTTATCGCTTATCAGTAATGCCGTGTCTTTGTTGACTCTGGAAATCTGTATGCCAAGGATTTTTCACTCTTCTTAAATGTAACCATTCATCAATCTCAAATATCATCATTCATTATAAAAAGTTGAGGGAAGGGTTAGCCAACTCCGTGTTTGGCTTCCTTCCGGGGCATGTGTTCGGTGGACGGAGTAGAAAACCGAACAGAAGTCAAATATTAATACACTACAAAATTAATATGTATGACAGCCTTTTAATAGGTCCATATGTTTTTGGTTATCTTGTTTGATTGTATTCCATATTTCTAAAGCTCATAATTTTTTCACTCTTAGCATATTCAATGCACCTATCGATTGTCAAGTGAAGGAAATCAGCTTCTGTGCCTAACGCCGCCATTTGAAAACTAAAGCCAGAGGTCGGCGTTTCCAACCGAACCTCCGGCAAGTGGGTTGTATTTGCCAACGAGCCAAGATTTTGATTTGAGCAGAGCCCTGACGCGTCAGCATTCTAACAAGCGGCAGAAGAATATTAAATTGTTTAAAGCCACAGACAATTCATTCCGTAAGAAGGAAAGTCGATTTAGTTAGTTCACATTCTGATGACGAAGATGAACTTCTTACTGCTTATACAAGTGAAGGATGTCCTAGTGCTGACCTGTACAGGACCGATAGAATATTGTCCTTTACGCACTATATCCTGAAAAATGTACCTTACTACACGGTACATCTATTGGCCAACAACAACCATTGTACCATATTTTATTTCGGCAGCTTCACTTGAGCCATTTGCTTTAACGCCTGGTCTAATCCAGGAGAATACTCCTGTGGAGCTTCTGGTGCTTGTGGGATCTCAAATCCTTCCGGAAGTCCGTCAAGTGCTTCAACTTCGCCATCTCCGAACGGAGAGCTCCCGTTAAATATTTCCCCAAGCTGTGAGGGCTCGTTAGAAAAAGTCCACTGTTGGTTATGCAGATTTTTTTTTTCCAGTTCTCGCACCTCCGGCATTTTTGAGCTGTCAGCCTTGGGTACAGGAAGTGTTTTACCCCAGTTAACACCCAGCGACTCTAACGCTTTTGCAAAAACTTTCTCATGTGCCAAATCTCTCACAATAAGGTAAGAGACTGTTGCGCGAAATGTTTTGTTGTCACTCATAGCGTACAGTCTACATTTCTGAAGTCTACCAGTACACTCCAACATTAAATTATAGATTAGGTCCAGTACCAGGCTGCCACTATTATATACATAAGATCCAGACCAAGGATTTCCTACCGAGTCAACCGGCATAGCACTCTGTGCGCCAACTAGGAAGTGGTGTATATTACCCGCATTCAATGCTGGTTTTAAGGGGAGCTCATTTGGAGGAGCGTTTTCTGTTGTTCCTTCTAATAGCATATTGATGGTTGTCGAAATTAATTCTACGTGACCAATTTCTTCACTGGCTACACTTTTTATA
>JBIOZE010000039.1:0-4319 GCA_044870745.1 Nitrososphaeraceae archaeon
TATAGAATTAAGTGACTTGATTCCCTTCGGTTGGATCACAATAATTTTCATTCGATCTAGTATTAAGCGTAAAGTAAATGCAAGGTTTTATACTATCTCTCGTGAAAAACTTTGTAGTGCTTAAGCAAGTCAAAACAACTAATTTACATAATTTCTCGTGAAAAATTTTGCGTTCCTTATGGCACCTAATACAGTAAATTCAGGTCAATTAAATTAATATCTGATCATATTTATTGGGAATTCCTCCGTGGCAAAGTGTAACTGGCAGCCAGGCGATGGACCCATTGGCGTTTTACCTGGCCGCCAACTGAAGGGATTGAGTCGTGCATCTCTTTCTCTTTCGGCCTAACTTTTATGATGTATAGCACCTTTGAGAGACTCCCCCTCCGTCCGCTTATCTTCTCTTTAAATTCAGAGCGAAATTTTGCATGTAAGAAGTGCAATATGGTGACTTAGTTACTAGAAAAAAGGAAAAGTCTTTATGATACGGATTTCAAGACAAAGTTAATGGCATCAGTAAAATCAAAAATATCAATTTTTGCTGTAGTTTTATTTGCTCTATTGACTTCGGCGACTAGTCTTGGAACGTTGAGTGTAAATGCACAAACAGAGAATACTAAACCAAGCTATACTGTCTTAATTTCGAAGGATGCAAATGCCGCTGGGACAATTGCAGATGGAGCAACTTACACTAGCGGTTTTGATACTACCTACGATATTAAAGGAACCACCTTAGATTTTAGCAAAGGAAGAGATCTAATTATATCAACAATAATAGACGATTTTGACAATTCCTCTACTATTGGCTATATCAGGGCAGGTAATGCGGAATCTGAAGCATCTTCAAATGCAACTGGAACGGAAGCCCACCCCTTTGTAACTGTGGAGCAAATTAATGAAAAGATAAAATCGGTTCTTGGCCCCACTATAGATGGCTCACTTTCAGGGTCTGGGGTACAATTTACCGTTGGACCCGTGACGCATGAAATAAAATGCAACTTCGGTGGACATCTCGAGGACTTCGGATGCTTTAAGGTTGAAGGCTTTAAATTGGATTTCAATTGACCATAGAATAGTTATCTGTTCTGGTAACCTTAGGTAGGTTCCTCCGATAAAGAGCATCTTCTCTACTCGCTTAAGTCTTGCGTCCATCCCTTGCAAAAGTACTTGCGCTTCTAGCAGGTTCTTGAGTTCCGGCTGAACCTTGTTAATCTAACCCTATAACTTGTGTTCTGGTTCCGTAATTTGCATAACCCCAAACTTCGCAGAGGGGAGACATTACTGCTATTCAGACACTTCTCCCCTCTGTTAATGCTGGGAAAGAAAGCGACTCCCTCTCCTTTTCAGTCTCTCTCACTCTCTCACTTAAATTAGCAAATCTTCTCGTGACACAGATGGGTAGAACAATCCCCTCGTTTAGAATAGCCGCTGAAATGGAGCGAGCAAGATGGAGAGACTTTAGATTATTATTGAATTTGAAAGACAGGAAGACATTTGACCAAATGTTCTTCTATGTTAGACTTTACAATTCGGCTGGCATGATGCAAGCAAACCCTGATGTGTTTCATTCTGTCACTGTGTCGATTTTGTCTCATCACTACAAGCAATTAATGAAATTAACTGATGTGAAGAAAAACGGTAAACTTCAAGTAATCGATGTACCAGAAACGCAACGAGTGTCTACATTGGATGTATATTGTCTTTCAACAGATGATAAAAGCGGAAACTTGATAAATAACTGAACAATTAATCCGATTTCCCTAAATACTAGCTTCTAACCTATTTCAGTTGGACAAAAAGAATTATGTCCAAAATCTAAAAGTGTTTATCTAAAGGCTACCGATGACTTTGGAAAATGGGGAATTTAGAACAAGTGGAATTGTAATTTATCTTATTAAAATTCATCCAACTAAGAGTTTTGAAATTATATTTTAGAATTTTTTGATTAAATCTTTTTATAATTCACATACCACTTACTTTTTGGATCATGGCCTTAGTTGTTTACTGATAAGAAACTTGATTTTGTGTTATTACCTGCGCCACCGGCTCTTGTAGTTAGCTTTCTCCTTTTGTTAATTATTTTGTCAAGTCTGCTTTTTAGTAATAATGCAATTGGACAGACTTTGGAGAGTATAAATGAAAAATATCAAGTAATCAATCCCCGGCTAGAAGTTGGATTAGATCCAAATGAGGTAAAAGTCGATAAATTTTTAAACAAAGTATATGTGGCTAACGAACGTTCTAATTCTATATCTATTTTAGACAGCAACTTGGGAATCTTGAAAGAAATTTTTATTAATGCGATACCACACGATGTGGAGGTAAATGACAAATTACATCATGTCTATATTTCAAGTAAATCTCCTTCAAAAACTATCTCAATAATTGATGGAAGAACCGATAAGTTACTACAAAATATACCCTTAATTCAAGAACCGATCGATATTGAAGTCAATGAAAAAGAAAGCAAGTTGTATATAGCAGGAAAAGACGGTATAAGGTTGATTGATGATACTGGCTCCAATCCACTCAATATCGACTCAGTTAAGAAATATGATGTAGAGGCAAACTATTCCAAAATAGCAGTAGATGAAGAAGCAGAAAAAGTTTATGTAATTAATCAAGATCCTCCCGAACTGCTCATTTTTAATAATGATTTGAAACTCTTGGAAAAATTACTCATTCCAGATAATAAAGGACCCCTTGATATTGAAGTCAATGAAAAAGAACATTCTGTTTATTTAATCACAGAGAAGAATTTTTACAAACAGATTAATGATACCAGCATGAGTGGTGTTGGATTAAATAACAAACCTCGTACATTAGAGGTTAATGAGAACTCTGATATAGTATATGTAATTTCTGATCGAGATATTTCAACCATAAATGGAACTACGAATAAAATTGACAAGATAATTCCTTTGTTAGGGCCGCTCTTAGAAATAGAAGTCAATGAGAATACTGATTTAGTATATGTACTATCTGAGTACGGCCTTTACTCGCTGAACGAAAAAACAATCAGACTTACTAGTATCAACGTATCTGAACCACTTTCGAATATTGAAGTTAATGAGAACAGTAACATTGTTTATTTGACTTCAGAGAATTCTAATAGCTTGCTCGCAATTCATGGTCCTAAACACAAAGCTGCAGTGGGAATTACATTTAATGTAATTCCATTGACCTCGGGCAGGATTTTATGTGGTGATGATAAAGCTGAATACCCAGTAAATCAATACTTGTATGAAGTAACAGGGATAACCTGTATAGCAAAGGCAAATAGTGGCTATGAGTTTGAAAGCTGGAATGAGAATATTGATTCAAATACTACTAGGCCGTTGAAACCATGTATAGAGGAATCCCACAGTCTTTTTGATCCAGTAATAGAACCAATTCAAAAAACTTTGAAAATCTACAACGACACTGCGAAGACATCCTTTTGCATAACTCAATATGGTACATTTACTGCTAGTTTCAAGGCGCTACCGCCCGCAATTCCGTCAGAGTATTTGTTTCCACTATATGGTATTATCGTCAGTACAGTTATAGGATTTTCGATACCGAGCATCATAAATTGGATTAATTCAAAAAAACAAATTTCTAGATTGAATTCGTATAATAACTCATTTCAAGAAATAACTTCTGTGTACGGTGATGGTAAATTGGACGAGAAGGATATTAAACAATTGGATACATTAAACAAAAACATCTCAGACTCTTACGCTGCAGGCAAGATAAATATAGAACAGTATACAGATCTGAAAAAGGAGATCTCAGTGCTTATCCAAGAAATATTTAATAAGAAATTAGACTCATTAGAGAAATCACTTGACAGTGACGTGAACCGCGCAGTTCTTCTTGACAAGATAAAAGATGAAGTAACAGAGTCCTATTCAAAGGACAAGATAACCGAACTGCACTATAATCTGTTGATTGAAAAGATTTCAAAGTTGAATTCGAAAGTTGGTGCCCAATCTGGATTAAGGAAGGAACGAATCACTTAAAGTACAGGCTGCTCCTTATTTGGGTAATGCCTGAAAGTAGCGGCTTAACAATTAGTTCAAGTAAACATTTCACTTGCCTAATCTGTGGTAAAAAGTTTGAATCAAAAGAAATATTGAATGCTCAAAAAGAAAGAGAACATAGCCTATCTATTACTTCTCCTGCAGGAGTTGACTAATAATACTAAAAAACGGGCCAGTGATTTCTTGTTATGAATTCAACAAGATTACCTGCAGGATCTCGGAAATAAATCGATCTAGATTTGATTTCATTTTTCCATGCAGTTTCCTTTTCGACATTGATATTATTACTTATTA
>JBIOZE010000040.1:0-9344 GCA_044870745.1 Nitrososphaeraceae archaeon
TCTTGCTCAGCATCTTCTACTAGAGTATCAACTATCTCAGTACTATCTTCTTGCTCAGCATCTTCACTTAATTTAGGAACACGGTTCGAATCGCCATTTGCAATTGCTTTGTCATCATTTTTGTCATTAGAGCTCTTATCTTTTTCAACATAATCCCGGTCATCGTTTACTATAGCTCTATCATATTGTGGGAGGATACCCTGATAGCTTATTGTGTGGTAGCCACTTGAGTTTGTTACAGTTTGATTTAGTGCTGCAGGTACATTGGTCGCAGGTGATAATGATGAGGAGCTATTACTCATCGTCCCAGTAATGTTAATACTATAGAACTTTGTTGTGGTATTACCAGAAGGATTGTTTGTACAAATGATCTTGGATGTTAATTCATTTGTTCCTTGTGCAATAATGTGGTATTTTTGATCATAAGTGAAATTCCAACTCGAATAGTCATTTGTTGCATTGATTCCTGCAGCAGTCACATTCTGCATCGGTTTCAAATCATTCCAGTCTACATATACTCTACAATCAGTCTGAGTAGTGTCTGAAGACGTTCCGTTAATAGTTAATGTCCCAACAGGCAGAGTACTATTTGCTTTCGGAAAAGTTATTTTGACTCCAACCTTGTCTGAAAGAGTAGGAGTGTTAATAGTTTGGGCGTGCAGGATGGGATTTCCTATTAAAACACAATGGCCCAACAGCAAGAACGCAATCATAAATACAGAGAATACTGAATAATGGACTTTCACATGAGAAGAAGGGAATTTATCGCTTTTAACAAGTCCCTAATGAAAATATATTTGAAAAATTAGTTAAAAGATCCTGTTTACATATGACTTTTGAATTGTTCGCAAAGGTTCTAGTATAAAACTCTTCTTATAACAAAAATGGTACGTAAGTAGGTCAACTGCTTATATCATGACCTTAACGGGAAGACTAGCAGTAGATTAGACTTTCGAATTCCGATTGTTACTATTAGAACTTCATGATCATTTTTATTTTACTATTTACCGCATGTTTAAATTGAATGGCAACATTATAGTGCATAATGAAGTGGGTAGTCCTCCTTTTTGGAGTAGCTTTACTAGTCGTGATATCTCCATTGTATCCTTTGCAAAGTTTTGGTCAAATAGGACAAGGATTAGTCCGCTGTACTGCTGGTAATTTAGTTACATCCCCTTCTGAATGTCCTTCTACGGACATTTGTCCTCCTCCTAATAATAATAGTATAGTCCATTGCAGCCTCAGGGATCGTCCTAAAACTTCATCTATCCCTCAGGTAGTGTATGGTAATGAATCTGAAGCAATCAACATTACAACTGAAAGAAAAATTTACAACATAGGAGACATGGTTAAGATAACAGTAAATAATTCTGGCACTCAACCCCTTACATTTTCTAATTCAACGACACAAGTAATTGTAAAGAGTCTAAATACAAACCAGAGTTATCCAGTCTCATCTACCGGCCCTGTAAGATTCACCCTTGATACCGGCGCATCAAGAAATTTCACATGGGATCAAAAAGATACTGATGGCCAGCAAATAAAACCGGGTAACTATAGTGCTTCCGTATCGCTTGGATCATTGAAAGCTAATTCGACCTTTTCCACATCTTAGTACTGGGGACTGTAAAATTCAAAATGATCTTGTATCAAAATCTTCAAAAGATTACTTTCTTGTATCCCTATATATCTTAAAAAATGAAATACCAAAAATTTACATCGTAAAATGGCAGTAACTAATCTGCTTGGTTTAGGTTTATAGCATATCTCCGAGGCAAAATAGCAGCCGCATCCAGTAACAATCTACGAATCGTCTTTTTTAGCCACCGGATTTGGGTTTCAACAGACGTCAAACGGTGCTCCTGAGCGGGATTAGTTAGTCACTCGCACCAATAAGTTGCATTTGAATGCCAAATCATTAATAAAGTAGTTTAATATAGTGAACTAAATGTCAAAAATAGATCAAAGATACGACAAGTATTTTCATTCGGGACCTTTACTTTCAGTGGTTGCGGCCGCAGTTCTATTTTCACTTGTTATTTTGTTACCAACTGAAATTTATGCCGAGATTCAATCGATGCAAGGAACACTTCAGAAGTACAATATTTCAGGAGATCAGCAGCAAGGATTCAAAAATGGTATTGGAGGCGAGAATTTTTTGATTACAAATAGTAGCCAAGGTAATTCTCCGCTCATCATGACAACCGACAGAACAGTCTATTCTCCAGGAGAAATAGTCAATATTACTATAACCAACACAGGCATAGAAGGTTTGACGTTTCCAAACGCAGCTCTGGGTCTTACTATTAGAAATGTTGCTACTAATCAAACTTACCCTATTTTCTCAGCACAGGTGTTAACTACCCTTGATGCGAATGAATCCAGATCTGTTACCTGGGGCCCGATTAGTTTGGATAAATCTGAAGTACCGGCAGGAGAGTATGTCGCTTCTCTCGGATCAGGAAATTCAACCGAAGATGCTACATTCACCATTTCCTGATAACTCGCAGATGAGTTTACCATTATGGAAATAAGCAGCCCCTCAAAATGGGATTAGTCCCTCATTAGAATGAAATTGAAATCAAAAGCAAAGGTAGCAAATAGATTCCCGTTAAAAGCAGTGGCACTTGATCCGTTGAGACTGGTTAACAGGATTAATCTTGTTTTATCTAAAATGGCATGAGAAAATATGAAGCGTTTTGTTTAGACCGTATGCTTGTACCTTCTAGATAATCTCTACTGACTGGCCAAGTGACTTTCCAGTGCTACTAAGGGTTCTGCATTGGTAGTCGACAAAGTTTGAGAGATCATTCTGCTATATTCAACTTTCAAACCGCAACTAGGACACCTATATTTTTCGCATTGTAGCGATGTTTCTGAAGTTGTATTTTGCAAGCATCTGTCTTGCAATACGAATGTAGATTTTGAACAAGCGAAACATAGCTTTCCGTCAAGTGAATGTGATTGCGACAATTATTTTCTCTTACCCTAGTATGTCGTAGATCAAGAAGCCACAACTTATAAAACTACTCAATTAAGAAAATTACACCATATCCCCAAAAATACGTGATACACAAGTGATTCGGATAGGCCCCTAAGACATAGAAAATTGTAATTTACGGTTTACTGTTCAAATTTAAGCAGAATATTGATTTTGTCACTTAAGATCTCTGCAGCTTAGGAGCCATTCGTCTTCCACAAGGGTGTCCACTCAATATGATTTTCTGGACTGGACATTCTGCCGACCAATACCGACAATCACCATTACTTCAGCTTTTCTAGATACATCAAAAATGCGTCAACTCGTTAGAAGAAAAGAACTTCAATTAGGATAATAATGGGACATTTTCAATTGCGGGTGAGGCAGAAAGTGCATTTCAAATTTAGCACAATTGAGAAAATTAACCTCATCAATTCAGATCTTATGACTAAAATTGGAAATTTAATCAATTCTTTTCTCAGCAGGAATATTTAGATAACCTATAGTTCAAAATTGAAAGAGGTTATAGAAGTATTAACTCTAGTATGGATCCGTAATTAACTTCCTTTCTTTAGTACCTTGACTATCATATGGCAATACGTTACCGAATTTTAATATGCTATAAGCAGTCTATACATCCGAGTAGCGGGAAGAAATGCAGAGTAAGAATAGATATTCGTTCTTAATAGTTAGCTTGTTACTTGTTGCGTTATTCTATTCAACTAACATGTTTCACTCTGCAGTTGCCCTGAGTACGCATGATATTATGGCATTGAACGCCAATGCACAAGTGCTCGCTTCAAGGGTTAGTCTATCAATGGATAATGATACTGAACAGAAAGACATATCTAATACAAACGACACTGATTCCGATTCAAATAACTCAGATCCGTTTAGCACAAAAGACAATGGGAAGATCGATAAAGATTCACAAATTGTGATTGATGAAGATCAAGATAAAAGGGATCAAAGAAATAAATCTTCAACTACAAAAAATATAGTCGATAGTTGTGAAGAAGACGACAAAAGATGTAGGAATGTGCAAGATGTTTTGAGGAGCCAAGACAATAGTGAAAACGAGGAGGATGACAAGGATGTAAGTGATCAAGACACCAACAATGAAGAAGGAGCCGAAACCGACGAGGACTCAGATAATGAGTCTGACGAGAAAAAATCATCGGATAAATTTGAACTCCCTATAGACATCCCATTCCCATAACTAGACGGAAGCTAGTATCACTTCATAATTTAGATGATTTCTTTAGCAGCAATAAAGCTAGTACGACTTGATCTATAGTTCGTCATAAATTTATAATCGATACTTTAAGACTATGTTGTGTCAGATACTTCATGACTACTGAGTGTTATACTTTTAGTGACTTTTCCTAGTTTTGGCTTCAGAGAGTAACAGGCAGAAATTATTTTACCAATAGTACCATACACTTAGCGTGATGCAAAACCTTACTTGAGACGCTACCTAAAAACAGCTCCTTGAATCTACCAAGTCCGTGACTACCCACAAATATCGCGTCAAAGTTTTCTTTATTACTTAACTCCAAAATTATAGACGCGGCATCGCCTTGGAGTAGCTCAGTTTTAATGTTCGCGTTACTTTTTCTTGCCTCTTCCAAACAAGTATTCAGAATATCTCGTCCCTGCTTTGTGCGAGCAGCTAGTAGATCATTTAGTATTTTTTGCGACTCGATATACAGCTTTGGAAGATTCTCTAATACATGAAGTACCGAGACATCTGATCCGATCTTCTGGGCCAGGAAAATAGCAGCCTTAACTGCTCTAAATGAGTTTTCAGATCCATCTACAGGTACCAAAATTTTTGAGAACATTTCTAACATAAGGTTATCAATCTAGTACTTAACATGATATGATATTATTACATAGGATATAGTCACTTTTTATACTCCCGTTTCTCATTCATTAACTGATTTGACGCAAGTTTTAAACCTCGAAAATCTCCATAAAATGTATAATGCTTCCTTCAAATCTAAATTTACGGCTCGTGCATATACGACTCACCTTAAGAAATATGCACAATGCGATCTAGTTTCGCTTCTCAAACTTACTCAAAGAGAGGCAGAAGATCGCCTTATTGACTTTATAATCACAAACAAAGAGAAAAGGTGACCTAAAGAATCGCAGGAAGGCAACATCATTGCATAATGCTTTGTTAGATGTGATAATTAGCGCTATTCCGAACGTTACCGACCCAATTCCATATCTGGATGGTAAAGTTGATCTACAGGGCCTGAACCTTCTGCCAATTACCTGAACAAAACGCTAGACCGATATTGTAATAGATAGGAACAACTGAAGCCGGAGGTCGGAGTTGGCACTTCAACCCCCAGCCTGTTGAATTTAGAACCACCGCCTATGGTTCTCTATTTATTCTTCGGTTTCCTATTTGAGTAATATGCATGACTTGACACTTGTTCCATGTACAAGGATATAGAACAGAAGCCGGAGCTCGGCGTTAGCATCTCAACCTCTTGTCTGATGTTGTCCTAATTGTTTGAACCCTTTCAGGTTCATAAGTACAATATACAGAATGACTTATGAAAGTTTGAGTCGTGAGCAAGGTGATTGCACTGCAATTAAATTCGTCAAATAATTCGCGTTACTTAATAAGGACCATGTAAGATACAATTTTGATGCTAAAAGCATTAGTTATAGGAATAGTTGCTGTAATGGCAGCAGGAATCGTAGCATAAGCAGTTAACGATGTATGGGCACCAAGCGGCCGAAGAGGAGTCCCATCCGCAATTGTAAATGGGATAGAATACATGGCTTGGCCTCAGACAGAAGATGGATTCGTAAAAACAGCATCAGGAGAACATTTCCCTGACTTAGACATGGTCTTCGCAAGTGCTCCGGTTGGAGAAGTTGCAAAGAACTACGTGAACCTTCTGGCTGACCCTAATAGGATAGCAGAAACGGCAGAGATTTCCGCTGACGAAAGTGGAATAACAGTCCGATGGTGGGAAACTAATCCAGCATTATTAGAGAGCGACCCTCTATACACAATACCGTTCAGAGCAGTAAGTACTGACGGTGGACTCACATGGAGTGAACCACAAAACATCTCTGAACTACCAGATGCACCAGCAGTAATAACAACAGTAGGAGCAAATTAGATTCTTTCAATAAGAAATCCAAATCCCCTATTTTTTTATAAAAAATAATTTGCCGACGAGCCAGAAACCTATGAAACCAACATAGGAACTTGACCCGTCAGCAGTTCATAAAAATTCCTAATCATTTTAAATGGTTTGTGATACATTTGGCTAAGTCCAATCCGGTATAAAGACAGAGACAACGATTGAATCTTGATATAATTTGTTGGATATTTTTTATTATCAAGTCAGGTGCATCCATAACCGTCTGACTTGGTTGGTTGGTTAGGTTCTCTCATTTACCCTAGCCCACCAATGTCCTGGTTTAAGTTTAATACTTATCGAACCTAAGTTATTATACAACACAACATTGAAAATTATGATATTATGAAATGCGCAAATTGTAATTGCATACCCGATGAGTGTATGTCAAGTCGATCCCCTTGCCAATGTCCTAATTGTACGTATATAGAATGCTGCTGGACTAAAATAAATACTTCAGACTAGCAATACTATCCTTCAATTGCAGTGTGGAAAAATAATTGCAATGCGCTATTTTGTCGGATTTGCATTCCTACTATGTTAAATAATTTGATACGCATATTTCTAATATCAAGTCGGCAACCCTATCATTTGACTTGGTTGGTGGGTTAGACGCTCGTTCCAAAACCTCTAGGCCACCAATGTTATCCGATACTAAGATGGCATCTTAACCCTAATCGATTTCAAATACCTTGACTTGTATACTATTAATGCCAAGTCATGTCATCGTTTCCACACATGGACTTGGCCGGTGGGTTAGGATCCGTGAGTGGTCGCTATATTCCTAGCCCACCTATGTTGCCGGATTTGAATCTTCATATAATTTAATGTGCATAATACTAACATCAAGTCGGGGAGCATCGACTTGGTTGGTGGGTTAGGCTGCTCCAAAACACTAGCCCGCCAATAATGCTGTTTTGATCATCTCTTCTGACGCCGGAAAGCAATTTAGTTTTAATCGAATTACTTAAAGGATAGGCTGCTCCCTATCATTAGAAGCAATTAGTAAAACTAACCTGGAATGACTAACACTATCATTTCGACTTATGCTTCAATTGCAAATTTGATTTAGTCTGTCCACAAAAATTGCAGATAAGTTTTCTTCGATCGTCTGTAGGTTTTAGATAATCAGATTTACATTTTGGACATAATTCCATGATCAAGTTTCACGATTTGTTCTGCTAGAGTGGCTATAACCCTTCAGAGAAATAAAGAAAGGCATAAGGTTACTCAACCTCATGAGATTGCAGAATATCCATAATATAGCATTATTGGATACTATTTCCGTAAAAGGATACTGTGTCCTTTTATAGTAGTATTCTCCAGCAAGGTTATTGAAGAAAATTGACGTAAATGAATCGTGCATAGTTCATGACAAAACCACAAAATTAGCGGTGCTTTTTGTACTTGTAGGGGCGATGATGATCTTTCTTGTTCCTATGATGATTGAACAAGTACATGCAAGGACTTCGGCTATTGCTACAACTTGTATTAAATGTCCCACTTTTACTAATGTCAAATGGCAGTTGGATGTTGGAAAGTGGATAATTGAGCCTAACGTAATTGGGACGGGCCACAGCATTAATTGGGTCACGGTAGGGGGTGGACATTTTGGTGGTAATGAGAGAGGTACAGTTGAAGCCGATGTAGGACCAAATGGACACGTAACGTTTTTCTGGTCTAATCCATCCAGCGGCGCTAATACTTGCGATGTCCGAACGACGGGTGAAGTAGATGCATTATGTTCTATAACTCAGAATACATATGCTGAAGCCCGTTATCTTGTTACAACGAGTAGTTTGATCGGCGGTGCTGGAGACGACAATTTGATTGGTGGAGAAGGACCGGATATAATAGTAGGCGGCGATGGGAAAGACAATTTAATTGGCGGCCCTGGTAACGATGAATTGACAGGTGGTAATGGTGCTGATAATTTCAATTGTGGTTCTGGTAATGATAAGATAACTGACTTCAAGCCATCAGAAGGCGATAAGAAAACTAGCGACTGTGAGCAGTTCTAAAAATCTCAGTGCCATTTTCTATGAACGAATTTCAGATTATCGTACAGAAAAAAACTTGGTGCTCCTATTGCCTCACTGCTGATACCCATTTCATTTGGCCTTTATGAACTCTGTTCATGTGGCCAACATAAGTATTTTCATAAATGGAAAGCTATAATTTGAAAATATATGATACAGCAAGATCGCACAGATGATTATTCACAGAATAGTTATTTGAAAGCAGAGGGCATCTAAAACATGATGAAGATGACGACACTATTTGTGCTATTAGCAATCTCAACAGCATTAATACTTGGAAGTATAGTTCCACAGGAATTACTAGCGGCAAATATCATTTGCATAGGGGCAGCCTCATGCCTCGGTACTAATAATCTAGATAATATGCTTGGAGATGCGGCACAAAATGATATGCTTGGCCTTGGCGGAGACGATAAAATGAATGGTAGAGGTGGTGACGATAGTACTCTGAGAGGTTTTACTGGTGATGATATTATTATGGGCGAGGATGGGAATGACGTCATAGAAGGTGCGCAGGGTAACGACAAAATTTCAGGCGGGAATGATGATGACCTGTTGTTGGGTGGCTTTGATGCAGACCTGATTTCGGGAGGAAATGGTAACGATCGCATTATTCACGGACCCGCGTTAACTGGCCCGGACCGGAGCAAGGACAGAATCGATTGTGGGCCAGGAAATGATGAGGCATGGATCAATGTTAGTGTTGATGGTGATTTGGCAATCAACTGCGAAATTCTAAATGCAGGTTAAACTCTAACTACTAGCGAATATCCAAAATATGTCCAAAATGTAAAAGCGATTATCCAAAGGCAGATGTGCGGAAGAAATAGAATTAATTAATGGCTAGGCTGCTCTCAATTTAGGTAATGCCTGAAAGTGGCGGAATAAGAATTAACACTAGTAAACATTTCACTTGCCTAATATGTGGTAAAACATTTGAATCAAAAGAAATATTGAATGCTCATAAAGAAAGAGAACATAGTCTATCTATTACTTCACCTGCAGGAGTCGGCTAATTACACTAAAATACGGGCCAGTGATTTCTTGTTATGAATTCAACAAGATTACCTGCAGGATCTCGGAAATAAATCGATCTAGATTTGATTTCATTTTTCCATGCAGTTTCCTTTTCGACATTGATATTATTACTTATTA
>JBIOZE010000041.1:0-115260 GCA_044870745.1 Nitrososphaeraceae archaeon
CAAATTTTCTCAATACAGTACGAAGAAAGCGTTCATTCCTGTACCAAAATAAAATAACGTCAGCATTTGATAAAGATACCTTGCTCACATCAGTTTTGAATAAGCTAGCATTCTTAATTTTGCTGATCTTTTGTCCAATTTTCGTGTTAACTTTCTTTCGGCGCTCAATCCCAATTGATTTTTTCACACCGAATTCGTTTGCAGCAAGCATTATTGCATTGCTATTACCACACCCCAAGTCATAGAAAATATCTGAAGTTTTTAATTGAGCAAGGGCAAATATTTTTCTTATGGCAGAATCAGGCATAAACATATTTTCGCCGCTTATTACCGATTTGGGTAAACTGGAGATCAGTTCTTTTATATTCAATTCTACTAACCATTTGCTTTTGTCATATAATAATCAGAATGTAATGTGGAGTGATAAGCTATCTTCAAGTGTTCTTGCTTATGATAAGAATCTTAACGTATTAAAAATTATTAGTTTCGGGCAAGATTATCGATAAAAGAATTCAGGCAGAAGCAATAAGCATAGGTGGAATAATGCACATGAGTAAGTGTAATCAATGTTCATAATGACAAGGATCTTAAATAAAATTTTGGCAACGACATACAGATGAATTTAAATACACGAGTATATTCAAGACGAAATAATAGATATATGAATTGCGCAAGATGTAAGCATACTCATCTTATTCATAAATCTAACACTAAGATGGAAAATGATGGTTTTTCACTATTTAATTTTGGAAAATGTATGGTCCACGGATGTAGCTGCACGAACTATGTTGATAAAATCGAGGCGATTGATGAAGACCTCTTATGAATTGTGTAAAGGAGGCCTTTCAAAAATGACATTGTGTTAATGGGAATACTATTTGAATGAAGGTTATCTGAAAAGCTGTACAATGTGGTTGAAACAAAAAATTTTCCTCCCTCATTTAGCATTGAATTCAATTGGCATATGTCGCTGTATATTTCAAATACCACTTCGATAGATATTCAATAGTAAATTTTTCTAATAACCGCATAATTCAAGAGCTTGTAGTTCAAGTATAAAAAATAAGGTAAAAACTGAGTAGTAATAGCAGGTATTCTTAATCTACTGAATTGCAAGTTGAGTAGTTTTCTCGCGAGAACAGTTTAGTACATCTCTTTGCTTTTAATTGTTCAGTTTGAAATTTTTTCCTTCAACTCATTCAAAATTTTATCCATGTCTTGCTCGTCTAAATTGACTCGTGATTTAAAAATAGAATGGATAGGAGCTCCCCCATCACCAGAAACTCGTGGCACGATGTGGACATGTACGTGAGGTATCTCTTGACCTGCTTCGCGTCCATTATGGATAGCGATCAATGTTGCATTCATATTCATACTTCTTTCTAAGCCATCAGAAACCTTGATAACCAGTTGCAATAATGAATTGCAATCCTCCTTTTCTAACTCCTGTAATTTTCCATAATGTTTTTTGGTAATAACTAGTGCATGACCAGCCCTCAGTGGACTGACATCAAGTAATGCTAACGCACTTTCATTTTCATGTATTATTCTTGCACTAGTGTCATGGCGTACTATGCTACAAAATATGCAATCAGAAGAGTCAGGTAATTTCAATTTCGCTCACTCTATATCCATTGCCGGTCCGTTAATGAATATTTCGAACGGTGTGCAATATACAAATTCTACATTGAATAGAGTTGGAATCTGCTAGTGATATATTTAGCTGCAACAAATTCCGTTAGTTTGTTACTAATCGTGACCTTTGGCTCGTCTTTGTTTTCGACTCGACCAATGATCAGAGGATTATAGCTGTGCTTTTGCAAATCTTCTAGAACGTGGTTTGCCACCTCATTACTTGCCACTATCAAATGACAACCATTACCAGCACATGTAGAATTTGAAATCATAGAATCCTTTGTAGCCTGCTTTGAGAGTTCCTCGTATTTCATTGGTATTTCATTTACTATCAAATGAGCATTTGAAAGCCAAGATAGCCGAAGTAAAGCCAACACACCATCGCTCCCCACAGGATGAACTGCAATTATATTGGCATGAGTATCAAATTGATAACCAAATTGAGGACTGTATTTTGCGACTATTTTGCCGAGTGAAAATCTAGGGTGACTTAATGACCTTAGAATACCGTTTACACCATAATCGATAGGTTCATCTGGGCTACTTGTTCCATGAAAAGTTGGATCAAGGTTTCTTATCGTGCGAGTTTTAAGTGGAGCTAATGAACCAAATTTATCTGTTAGCAAAATAACCATTCCAGAAGTAACTAAATCGTACCTCACCGGCAGCTCTCTCTCTGTATGAGCATAGACTGTCCCTCCAAGAAATAACTTTCCGGTGTTAAGTGAGCTGTAATCATCAATGGGTATATTATACTTAGACCCGAATGTATCATGACTAGTCTGAATGGAATTAATCATTTCTTCAGAAGGGGCATCATATACAGGAATGATTCTGAAACCAAACGTGCAACCCATTAGTGCGAGGTTTTCTAATATTGGAGCCAATGACATAGATACTGTTATCTCAGAATCTGGATTTTGAGTGGGGTCAATAACATTGATGCATCCAGTATTAAACACCGTGTATCCTATTTTTTCACCTCTGTGCAAATCTATGTAGTCTAACAAAGCAAATTCAGATTTTGGATCGGGTGTAGTATTTATCTTTAGGCATCTGAGAGGATACTTTGGATTTATCTTGGCATAGAATTCAGATAGGCCTTCCAACAGATTTTTGGCATTACTTGCATGATCATCGTGGATGTTAAGTAACGACACAATTCTTTTTTTCCTTAACTCGCTTTCGCCCACGGGATCCCTGAAATCGTACTGCCTTCTAATTATATCAGGATTTTTACCACTATAAAGGAATGCATCATACCAAGAATATTCCATTAAGTGATTTAATTTTCTATTCTGTTTCAATGAGTCATAAAGTGCAAGTGAAATTAATTCATTTGATGAGGAAGTTATCCAACGCAATGGGTCCAAGCCTAACTCTTGGTACTGCGAAATATGATGCCAAAATTCGTCACTCAAAATTTGTCATTCCTTAGTATTTTCTATTCTCGTGAACCCATCTGTATAAGACAGCCCTTCTTAATAAAGGGATAGCATCAAGTTAGGTCAAGTATTAAAGCTGTGAAGGTTCATAAAAACAAATAATTATAAATCTACCACGCAAATTCTATCCTATGGACCTGCTAGGTTCCGATACTCTAAACAATACTAAACCATCTATAGAACAAATTCGGTTGATTTCGAGGGAAATGGAATCAAGTTCTGCTGAGGAGGTTCTCAGATGGGCGTTGAGTTCTTTTGCGCCCCGAGTAGCTTTGGCGTCAAGCTTTGGAGTCGAAGACTTAGTCTTAATTCACTTAATGTGTACAATCAACAAAGAAAATGCGAGAATATTTACACTGGACACTGGCCGGTTAAATCAAGAAACGTACGATGTTATCGATGAAGTGCGGAAAAGATATAACGTGAATATAGATGTATTTTTCCCTCAGAGCACAACTGTTGAAAATATGGTTAGGGAGAAGGGTATGAATCTTATGTATGACAGTATTGAAAACAGAAAAATGTGCTGCAATATAAGAAAGGTTGAGCCACTTAATAGGGCATTAGTCGGGTTGAACTGTTGGATTACAGGAATAAGACGAGAACAAGCGGTGACCAGGAATAATATCTCGAAAGTAGAAATAGACGCATCACATGGTAACATAGTAAAAGTCAATCCATTAGCAGATTGGAAATCAGATCAAGTATGGAAGTTCGTAAAGGATAATAACATACCGTATAACAAGCTCCATGATATCGGATACCCTAGCATAGGATGTGCCCCGTGTACAAAGGCAGTAAAGCCAGGTGAAGATCCCCGATCCGGAAGATGGTGGTGGGAGCTCTCTTCGAACCGGGAATGTGGTCTACATTGGGACCCAATCCGGAACCATGATAAAAAAGGTTGACACAAGTTAAATTGGGACAAGAATTAATTCAGCCACATGGTGGATCACTAGTAAATAGATGTGTACCAGCTACTGATATTTCGGGCATGAAAACCTTTAATGTTACCAGGAGCATTCGCACAGAGGTCGAAAATATTGCTCAAGGAATATTTAGTCCATTAGATGGTTTTTTGAATGAAAATGATTTTGGAAAGGTATTGGAAGAAGGAAGATTGTGTGATGGTACTCCGTGGACCATACCTATAATCTTGGATGTAGATGAGTCTACAGCAAAAAATTTGAAAGATTTTAAGGAAATAATTTTGTCATGTGACGGGGATCATTTTGGAATTTTACACATTTCAGATATGTATGGATATGACAAATCTCACATGGCTAATTCAGTATATGGTACAACAGATGCAAATCATCCTGGCGTACGGCGGATTAATGAAATGAAAAATACAATATTGGGTGGAAAAACAGAAGTCTTTACTGTTGCTATGAAGACCAAAGAAAGTAGATTTAGAATGAGTCCGCTGCAAACCCGGAGAGAAGTAACAAGAAGAGGGTGGAAAACAATGGTTGGATTTCAAACAAGAAATGTTCCTCATGTTGCACACGAAATGTTGCAAAAAGCCGCCCTCAATATCTTTGACGGTCTTTTTATCAATCCCTTGATCGGCAAGAAGAAAATTGGAGATTTCACTGATGAGATGATAATAAATGCTTATGACGCATTGATAAAATATTATTATCCTGCTAATAGGGTAATCTTTGGGACTCTTCATACTGAAATGAGATATGCTGGTCCACGGGAAGCAATTCACCATGCGATAATGCGCAAGAATTTTGGCTGTACGCACTTTATAGTCGGTAGAGATCACGCTGGCGTGGGAGATTATTACCCACCGTACGCTGCACACGATATTTTCAAAAGGTATCCTGACCTGGATATAGAACCACTCTTTTTTTCTTCGTTCTATTATTGCAAAAAGTGTATTGCGTACGCTAATGAAAAGACATGTTCTCATTCGTCCGAATACAGAGAAGAATTAAGCGGCACTATGATACGTAGAATGGTAACTTCAAATCAAATTCCAGAAAAACACTTAATGAGACCAGAGGTCTCTAGTATTATCACATCATCCAAAAATCCATTTGTTACCGAATAATCTCAATTTGCAAGGATTTTGATAAGTTTGAAAAAGGAGTTAATATATATTCTCTTAGCTTTGTTTTTTCTTAACAATAGCGGGATAATGAATTTTATTCCTTCATACAGTCAAGATCCAATAGTTAGTAACGTACTTACCACCAAAAATAACGAAGTCTTCACCCTTTCTTATCCTGCCTCAAATGCAGATAGAAAAATGCCTGTTCTATACTCGTTCTCAAAGGCAATTTCTAGCAATTGGCAATTGATAATTCAAAATAACTTGAGTTACTACCAATCTGACAACGCTAAGACAATCATAAGACTCTACGAACCTAAACCGAGCGAAAAATTTATTGAATTGGGGATGTTTGGCGGACCATCTGGTCGGTTTTGGGCAGCTGTCAATACACGCGAGTCCGGGTATATTAGGGTCTATGAACGGGATAAAGATGGTTGGTCAAGGGAAGAGCCCATTTTTGTAGCACATGCTAATAATCAGGGATTGACAATCACAAATGGGAAAAGAATAATCATAGACAAGCTCTCAGTCAATGATTTTTCGGTAAGTTCAATATCTGTGCATGGCAAGGATAAACCAGAAGATCCTCCGAGTGCTTATGCAGGAGATCTAACGTTCAGCATAATTTTTGGTAACCCTGCAGATTCCCCATTGTATTTTTTGCCACTGATAATGATTGTGGTTGTCGGAGGGATCCTGATTTTTCTTCTTTTCATAAAAAAGAGAGACAAATTTCGTTAACATTTATTTTTGTAGTATTTACATTTATTTTTAAGTTGGCATATGGTACACTTTGGTTTAATTGGGAGACATATGTTTTGACCATAAGTAACAAATGTGTCATTTACCTTAACCCAGGATTTCTTATCAAAAATGTTGCGAAGCTCTGATTCGGTCTCTTCAGGCTTCGAAGTATTAACTATGCCCAATCTATTTGATATTCTATGAACATGTGTGTCGACTGGTATTGCCGGCTTTTCGAACGCGTATACTAGGACGCAATTAGCTGTTTTTCTTCCTACTCCTGGTAATGATATTAGGTCATCAAAATTTGAAGGAACTATACCGTTATATTTTTCGATTAAGATTTGAACAACTTGCTTAATTCTCAGCGCTTTTATATTGTAAAAACCAATACTATGAATAACATCTCGAATTTCCTCTAAACTAGCCTTAGAGAATCCATCAATATCTACAAATTTGTCAAACAAGCTTTTAACAATCCTTGTTGTATTTTCGTCCCTAGTGCGTGCAGACAAGATAGTTGCAACAAGTATCTTAAATGGATCTCCAACTTGAAATTGCTGCAAAGCCTTCAGTGCTGTTAATCGTGAAGAATTGTTCCCTTTGAGAGACCTTATCATAAGTTTCAGAATGTTACTACTAGCATTCCTGGTTCTTCTAATCACTTGATTAATTAGTAAATACTACATCGTAATATATTTTAATGTTAACGACCAGGTTGGTACCAGGAACTTCTATCGTCGTTCCTTAAGTCTAGCTCTGCCAGTTTTTCTAGGTGCAATTATTCCTACCTTTCTCCCTGGAGGGGTGGTTCTTCCGACTGAAGATTGTCGTCCGATATGCTGATGTCTTCCTCCACCGTGAGGGTGATAGACAGCCGCTTGGGCTATTCCTCTGACTGTTGGATATAATTTGCCCTTTGATTGCATATATTTGGCACGATTTCCGGCCTTAAGAAAAGGCTTATCCTTTCTTCCAGCACCTGCCACAATGCCAATCATTGCTTTACATTTTGGATTTAATGTAGTGAACTTTCCAGATGGTAATTTCACCGTGACACCTTGAGGTGAATGCGAGAAGACCAACGCGGAAGAGCCTGATGCTTTTACAAGTTTGCCTCCGTCACCAATATTCTTTTCCAAATTGCAAATTAGTGAGCCATCAGGTATTGATTCTAAAGCCAATATATTGTTCCGTTCTGGGGGAATATTATAACCGATTTGAATACTATTTCCTACTGCAATACCATGGGTAGCGGGAATATAACTAACGTTTCTATTATCATATCGTACAATCGCCAGGGGTGCATCTCTGCCAGTTTCATGAACGATATCGATAACAGATCCTAAGTGCTTTTCTGGATACTTGAAATTAGGGTAATTGGCAGGTGATTTTTTTCCTACTGTAATAGCTCTAAATTGTTTTCCTCCTCTTCCCCTCCGACGTACAAGCGTTCGTTTTCCCACTTTCTTTCATCCAGTCTAAAATTTATGGTGATTTTAATCTTTTGATAACCACGTAATAGCCTGCGAACAAGCTGATTCTAGAGTTAAGACAAAAAAGAAATTTGACGTTTCTATCAAAGTTACAGCAGCGAAAGTCGAATTATCTCTTGACTGTCCGAAATTTTTATTCTAAAACTCTTGATGATTTATACGGGCAGTAATTGCTATAACTAATCTAACAAAGGTATAAAGATAAGTAAAGTCGTAATTGATATTGTGAGTCAGAATACTCTATCCTTGAAAGTACTCGAAGCTTACACTCGTGATGTAGGCCGTGGGGTTGCACGTATTGATTATGATTCAATGGATTCTTTGAGTGCTTCCACGGGTGACGTTATTGAAATTAGAGGCAAACGAAGAACGGTCGCTAAATGTTTGCCATTATATCCTTCTGACGAGGGGAAAGGAATTGTAAGAGTAGATGGCTTAGTTAGAAACAATGCCGGGGTAGCTATTGGGGATACTGTAATTGTCAGAAAAATAAAGGCGGTTCCAGCTGAGAAAGTGATTGTCGCCCCATTGGAAGCGATCCCACCAATTGACGAAAGATATCTAGCTGATGCCTTGGAAAGTGTACCATTGATAAAGGGTGACAATGTGATGGTCCCATATTTTGGGGGTAGGCTAACGTTTCAAGTAATTGGAGTTACTCCAGCTTCGGACGCAGTTTTGGTAACTCAAAAAACTATTTTCCATATTGCGGAGAAAGGTGAAACTCTCAGAGGCGTTCCTCAAGTTACGTACGAAGACATCGGCGGCCTCAAAGAGGAAATTCAGAAAGTTCGTGAAATGATCGAATTGCCACTGAGGCATCCCGAGATATTCGAGAAATTGGGAATTGAGGCTCCAAAAGGCGTCTTATTGTACGGTCCACCAGGGACTGGTAAAACATTGTTGGCAAAAGCTGTGGCAAATGAAAGCAATGCTCATTTCATTAGCATCTCCGGGCCAGAAATTATGAGCAAATTTTACGGTGAATCAGAGGCTCGACTTAGAGAGATCTTTAAGGAGGCTAAAGAGAAAGCACCGTCAATAATATTCATTGACGAAATTGATTCGATTGCACCGAAGAGAGAAGAGGTTACTGGAGAAGTAGAAAGACGAGTAGTCTCACAGTTATTGTCGCTAATGGATGGACTCGAAGCAAGAGGCAAGGTAATCGTAATAGCTGCCACCAATAGACCTAATGCAATAGATCCGGCATTAAGGAGGCCTGGAAGATTTGATAGAGAGATAGAAATTAAAGTGCCTGACAAACGAGGCCGACTGGAGATACTTCAGATTCATACTCGCAATATGCCCCTTGATACAGATGTTGAACAAGATAAGGTAGCTGCCGTTACCCATGGATTTGTAGGTGCCGACTTAGAATATCTTTGCAAGGAGGCAGCTATGAAATGTTTGAGAAGACTATTGCCGGAGCTAAATCTTGAGGATGAAAAGCTTTCACCTGAAGTACTGAACAAACTTATTGTCACCATGGCTGACTTTGAAAATGCAGTAAAGGAAGTAATGCCTTCAGCCATGAGAGAAGTCTATCTCGAGTCTCCAGATGTCCCGTGGTCTGCCATAGGCGGATTAGAAGAAGTAAAGCGTGAATTGCAGGAAGCAGTCGAATGGCCACTCCGTTATCCTGAGCTTTATACAAAGCTGGGTCACTCGATGCCTAAAGGGCTGTTGATGCATGGACCATCTGGCACCGGAAAAACACTTCTTGCAAAAGCAGTTGCGACTGAATCAGAAGCAAATTTCATAAGTGTTAGAGGTCCGGAGCTTTTGAGTAAGTGGGTAGGGGAATCGGAGCGAGGGATTAGAGAAATCTTTAGGAGAGCTAGGCAAGCTGCTCCCTGTGTAGTGTTTTTTGATGAAATTGACTCCATCGCCCCTACGAGAGGTATGGGGGGGGACAGTATGGTGACTGAAAGAGTTGTCTCACAATTGCTGACAGAACTCGATGGAATTCAGGCATTGTCGGGTGTTGTAGTTCTCGCAGCTACAAATAGGGCGGACATAATTGATCCAGCCCTCTTAAGGCCAGGAAGGTTTGATAAGATAGTTTTTGTGCCCATGCCAGATAAAATGGCTCGACAAAAGATTTTGGAGATTCATTCCAAAGATAAGCCCTTAGGTCCAGATGTAAATTTGGCGCGAGTAGCCGAACTTACTGAGGGATTTAGTGGAGCCGATACAAGTTCCGTTGCAAATAGTGCCGTATCCTTGGTATTGCACGAATATCTGGCAAAATATCCAACTCCGGAAGAAGCAGCTAAACATGTATCAGAGGCTCATGTAATGATGCGTCATTTTGAAGAGGGAGTAAAGAAGATAAAGACCCAGAGAGAAGGCAAACCAGGCGAAAAAGTCACAGTTCCGTACTATAGGTAAATAAATAATTTTTACCTATCCAGTAAATCTTGAAAACATTTTGATTCCAACTTTGACCAACACATAGTCATCTACAGTAGGATTGATTGAGAAATACTATGTACCAGATATCTCGCCTCTGATTATTTCATACGCCTTAGCAGCGTCCTGAACGTTTAGTATCAATACAATTTGGGAATTGGAAAAAAAAGCATTGTATAGTGGAATTTGGCTTGTAGACAAGATGTAAGATACTGTAGACAAAATACTATATGCGCTGTCTATATCAGGGGGCAAATTGATAGTTATTTTAGAAAATCCCTCCTTTATCACCCCTTGAAAATTATGAACAACATCATCTAGGGCATGAATTTCCCGACTCTCAGCAAAAAAACTAACTTCTCCGTTTGTCCTAAACATGCTGTATTCTTTATCTGATTCTAACAGGCTTTCCAATACGCTAGCCATTTCACGAGATGCAGTGCTGAATCCAACAACGATGATACTTCCTGTAAGGGACATCCGTATTCCCTCAACTGTGGCATGACTTGTTTCCACTCCTTGCAATGAGTCAGCAAACCTCTTTACTGCCACAACCAATGTATTTAGGTTAACCGATGCTTTGGTCAATTTTTCAATATCAGGCTTAATCCGTTCAGCCAGGCCCGTGTAGTTGACGATGCCAGAGCTCAAGGCTTGAAGCAAAAATGAACTGGAACCTATTACACGTTTAACAGCATGGGGAACAGATACTGACTCTATATACAATAGATACAGATGATTTCAATTCATAATAACTTTTTCTAAATTCAATATTTAATGATGCTTCTACAAAAAATCCGTTAATTGTATTTTATTATCTTTGAATCACAACGGATAAATGAATTACATTATGAATTTATGGGTGGATATGATGAGTCTTGATCTGGATGATATTACGTTTAAGCGATTGTCCACAGTGAGAGCAGATCTAATGGAGTCGAAAAAAAAAGACATGGAATATGACGATGTGATTAACCATCTTATAGATTCCTTCCAAGAAATTACGTGGGGTCATTTGGGAGCGGAGGCAGCAGGTGGCTGACGGGGCAGTATGGGTTCTGCATTTAGTCTTTATTAGTAAGTTGGAGATCGGAATATTGATTAATGCACTTGATGTAGTAAGATTTTAGCAAACGTTTGCGTTAGGGGTAATTCTACTAGATTATATCTATCACTGCTGTAAGGGCACACTAATTTCAGGCGCTGATACCTCATTCATAGTAAATACAAATCGAGAACCTTCAAAATCTGTAGTACCTTCTCTTTCCCAATTAACTTTGTAAGTGTGAGTAATATTTTTCCCGACAATGCTTATGGTTCTGGGAAGATCAGCGAATAGTTTCTCAACCTTCTGATTATCCTTGGTCATTAAGACCGATCTTCTTCTCTTCATAAGATACTTTACTGCAACATTTTTGTGCAAATGTCCCAATGTCTGTAGCCTATCATCCCCGGATATTATCGTAAATTCCCGTTTCGTCAATAAATCAATTTTTCCGATTAATTAAAAAAATGTTCTGGTCAAATTTCTCTTTCCAATAGGATAGCAAAATAAGCTCTGATAGTTTCAGAATTTGCAGTTTGAGCTAATGATAAGTAATCCAAGCCCCTCCGAATAGAGATATTCATGATCGTTGCCTATTGAACCTGACGATCTAATTCATATGCATAACCCTTCAGCACATTCACATTGGCAGCACTCCAGAAGTATGCTGTGAAATTTCTAATTGACTACCTTGAAGTTATTCTTTGTCCTACACTTTTCTTTGCAGTTGTTACTTTAGTATAATTGCCACATGATGGGCATCTAGCCCATTTGCCGTTTCTAGAGTACATCCATTGTTGAAGGCAATTTTTGTATGAGCACTTTAACAACTTTGGCTTCACAAACTGCTTCCTCCAGTCCTTCTTGAGAGGCTTTCTGGCCCTGCGAGCTGTTCGAGGCAGCCATTTACCGAATACTTTCACAGTAGCGATGCATTACAAAGTTGAAATATTAAGCTTATTCTGAGTATCCTAGTAATCATTGCTGACAGACGATATTGCGATATATTTTTAGTCTAAAAATAGTTCGATTCGTCTAAAAGATCTTCTATATTTACTATAAGTAGGAGCCACTTATCACAAGTTTCCGTTAAAATAGCTATGACTTAAAGGGGGGATATAGAGAGATTAGAGAGTGGACTGAGCTGAAGTACCCATTAAGAAATCTAATTGTTGAAAAAATCAACGAGGTAGGCACACTGACCGATTTGGACCTGATGAACACCCTTGAAAAGGAAGACGTAGAGATCACAGAAGCGGACATGAACAAGATTCTTTTGGATCTAGAAATTTTTGGCCTTATACGAGTGAGTTGGCTTTCTAAAGACAAGAAGCGCATAGAGGCAGTAACCAAATCTAAGGAGGATCTTACCTGAATTCATGCGTTTCAAATATTTTTGTCTCTAAATTTGGACACCATATTTTATGACTCACATATCCATCTTGCGGACTTCGAGTATTCAAATATCTTGCCGTACCTTTTGGCATCAATGAATGCACTACATATCAAAGCTTGCTCTGTCACAGTTGACGTAGGAACTTCTAACACGGCATTGAAATTATTCAGGCTAAACAGGGATATCGTGAGGAACTTCGTCGGAATACATCCCCAGTTTGCCAATGGAAATAACTCTTCTCGATTTGATGAGATTGTTTTACAGAACCATGAATTCATTGACGGGATAGGGGAAATAGGTTTAGATCCAACATATTGTGATTTTCATAAGGATTACTCTGAACAGATAAAAGTTTTTGAGCACATGCTTGACATTGCCACAGAACTTCGTAAACCTGTTTCGATCCATTCCCGTGGGTCATTGGATGAAATCCTGGATATTCTTTCCACTTACGACTATCTTAAGGCATGTCTTCATTGGTTTGATGGAACCGAAAAACAACTCGAAAGATCGATGGAATTGGGGTTGTACGTCTCCTATGGTCCTTCGGTCGTCTATTCCAAGAGGAAAAGAAAGTTGCTAAAGCTAACAGACAACGGCAGACTTTTGACCGAAACTGATGGACCCGTAAAATATCATGCGTGTTTTGAACATGTCACTGCATTGCCTACTTCAATGCTGGCAAGTATAGTCTACACGATTTGTCAAGAACGCAAAATTTCATTTCGAGAGTCAAGCGTACAAATATGTTGTAATTCTATTGACTTCTTTGGCTCATAAGCGGAAAAGGTGAATGTTATTCACTTCTTTTAGAATATTGCGGCTGAACGAACTAAAAAACAATTAACATAATATATAGATTGATTGACATAATACCGCATGGATCGAGTAAGAAAGATATCTATGGAGATTTTAAATCGGTATAGTGAAAGATTTGGTACGGACATAGAACAGAACAAAAAGACTGTCACAGAGATTGCGAAAGTCACGTCAAAACAATTAAGAAATCAGATTGCAGGATTCATAACTTCTAGTCTTCGCAAGGAAGCCAAATCTAAAGAGAACTTGGAATTGGAAGGTCAAAAATCACAAGAAAATGTTGTACCAGAGACCTAGAACCCCTTATTAGGGCAATGATAACAATAAAGCTGCTTGGTCCAATTCAAAAGGCATATGATTCGAATACTATTTGCCTAGACAAATCAAATCTCTCAATTTCGAACATTATTTCGTATTTGCGCGATAGAGCAGTGAATCCTGATTTAATCGAAGAACGAAATATTCTGATAGCAGTTAATGGTATTCAATCGTCCCTTATTCCAAGATTTGAGCAGGTGATAAAAAATGGCGATGTAGTTACTGTTGCTAGTTTGATACATGGTGGCTAATTAGTTTCTCGGAAAAATCAATGACAGCTTTCCAAATCTCTTTTGTGAAGACATATGAAGCCCGATTAGAGGTCTTAGATTGGTAAGCAAGAATAGAAAATCAAAGTTTTCTCAAACTTGCAAGGTGGGATCGTATCATGTCAATATTCTGGCTTTCGACAGCATTGGAAGCGGAAATGTTGACAAATTAATCCAAGACTTAAGAGCCCACTCACCCACTGTAAAAATTCAGGGATTTAATAGTACCATAGTACTGGGAAAAAAGCACATTATTAGGGTTTTGCAATTAACGACGGAATTATGGAGTCGCGGAATTAAGCTATCAAAAACAATTGAAACTGACCTATTAATGCGATTAAGTCTTACTGATCAAATCAAAAAAGCAATAGACGTTGGCGGATTAAAAAAGGATCAACCAGCATACTTCATTTTGATCTCTGAGGATTTGATATCACTGTTTGATGTAGAAAAGAGGATCAAGAGTTCTTGTGTGGGCAAGTGCTATTCAGCATTGAAAGTAGGAGGCGATAAAATGAAACAATTCTATGATAAATATGAAATTCACGGGAATAACGTTACTAGAATTTACATTGAAAATACTCTCGTTGAGAGATCGGCACTTGTCCATCTGTAGTAACATATCAGAAAAGATTACACGGATAACCTTGATTATGTTGCACGTATTCTTATTAAAATTGCCTAGATATTGCCAACGGAAAAATCGCGTTTGGCCTTTATAATGCTTAATATTTGATCTGGCTTTAAAACTGATATCCCTGTCATTTTATGAAGAATCTGTACCATCACTACCCATTCTGGAGTAGTAAGATTCACCCTCGCGCTAATCTTGTTCGCTATTTTTGAAATCAGCACATCAGATCTAATCTCAAAGAATCGCTTTTCAACTACAATCTTAAACGTTGATTTTTTTGGTATCTTGCGAGATAATATGCAAGCCAGAGTAATAATTTCTGTCAGATCAGACTTGCACACTGATTCTACTGGGATGACTCTGAGGATATAGCGAAAATACCATGGTTCTTTTTCTAGTATCTGTCTAAAGATGCACACAGTTTTCATGGGGTCAACTAGTCTACCAATGATAATTAGTCCACTTATCCCTGTAAGAGCATAAGTGGGGATTTCACCTGTAAATTCAGCAGCGAGTTGCTTAAATTCTTCTGCTGCTTCCATTTCCCTTCCTCTGAACGTGGATATGATCATCTTGAAATCCATTTTGATTAGGAACCTCTTCGATGAACTCATCTAAAGCTCCAATTCAAATCCAATTTTTTCCTATCACCTAGATTAATTTGGCTAAGCATTAGCGAATCATTTCCCAATTTATCGATCTAATATACCATATTAGAGTTATGAGGCTTGTGAGAGGAAAGTCGAGAACTGATAAATTTGACCCTAGTATGGAATATATCTCTCAGTATGTCCAATAAACTTTGTTTGAGTACATACCGATGACTGACCTTGACATTTTGCCCACATTTCCGGCACTTTTGATGCGTACGAAACTAAAAGACCAGCAACGATCGATCGTTGTAGTTTCAGACTTGCATATAGGTTTCTCAAAGTGGTTTCAATCAAAAAATGTTTCAATAGATTGGTACCAAATAGTGGAAGAAACTGAAAGAGATTTGGAAAGAATCATAACTTCTTGCAATGCTGATTCGATTATTATATTAGGTGATGTAAAGAATAGTGTTTCCGGAATAAATCAAGAAGACTGGAATGTAATTCCAAAATTTTTTCAGACCCTTTCTAACTTATGTCAGGTTTACGTTGTCCCAGGGAATCATGACGGCAATATTCAAGTACTATTGCCTGATTCGGTAACTGCATTTGGAGTTACAGGGATGACTATTGACGATACATTACTTGTTCACGGTCATACTATGCCTTCTTCGCTGATGTCAGGTGCCAAAAAGATCATCCTCGGTCATATACATCCGACATTAACCAGGCAGGAAAGCATTTTGGACGGTCAAAAGGTATGGGTATTTCTAAGAGTACAGAAGGAGGCTATTTTTCCGGGAACGTATGGGTCAGTTGATCTCATATTAATGCCTTCTTATAACCGATCTTTCACTCAGCATAGAAGAGTATCAGACAAGGGCATTAGAGTGCCCATGATAAATCGAATAATGAAAAGAAATGCGATACTAAAATGTTTGATTTTATCAATTGATGGATCTGTAATTGGTAACGAAGAACTTCTATTCACAATTCTAAGGTGACACGGCTGGCCTATTTTTCTATATAGGGGTATAAGGGACCAATCGTGGGTTGATTTTTAGTTCGCCAACTTAGGCTTTCTACAAACGACGTTGCTGCTTCAATTGTAGTTAGAACCGGTACGCCCATTTCTACTGCCTTTCTTCTAATTTGATATTCGTCATATAACATTCCAACATATTTCTCAATTGTAGATGTTGAGGGAATATTGATAATGAAATTAATACTACGTTCGTGAAGCAAATCAGCAATATTCGGCTTTCTGGCCGGTTCACTTATCTTGTAGACCTCTTGAACATCTGTCTTCGCATTTTCTTTTATGAATTCAGCAGTATGCTCTGTAGCAAGTATCTTAAATCCCATCGTGGATATAAGATGAATTAGTGGTAAGAGCTTCTCTTTATTTCGTTGCCCACCAACAGTAATAAGAGCAGAACCAGAAATGGGCAGGGAATATCCAGCAGCTTCGTAAGCTTTGGAAAGTGCATCGTAAAAAGTTTCTCCAAAGCAAGCTACTTCTCCAGTAGATTGCATTTCTACGCCCAGGACAATATCTGCTCCCTCTAGTTGCATGAATGAGAATTGTGGAACTTTAATACCAAACCCAGGGACTCTGACCCACATTTTCCCTAGATTACTAGGTAACGGTTTGCCCAACATGGCCTTCGCTGCTAATGATATGATGTTGATACCGACTATCTTGGAAACAAAGGGCATTGAACGAGATGCCCTTATGTTGGCCTCAATAACATAAACCTGATCGTCCTTGACAATGAACTGAATATTGATGGGACCGCAAACCTTGAGTGAAATTGCAATCATTCTTGTGTATTCGGATATCGTATCCGTTATCTGTCGGTTCAGCCGCCATGGCGGAATACACATCATGGCATCACCAGAATGTATTCCCGCGTTATCTATATGTTCTACAATCGATCCAATAATTACTTCCTTGCCGTTAGACACAGCATCAACTTCTACCTCTGAGGCATCCTGAAAAAATTTGCTTATGACTACTGGATATTCCGGGCTCAAGTGCATGGCTTCATTTAGAAAAGATTCAAGTTGTTTTTCTTCCCAGACCACTTTCATTGCTGCACCGCTTAATACATAGGATGGTCTAACCAAAATGGGATATCCTATCTGGCTACAGAATCTGTTTGCATCAGCTAAAGTCGTGAATTTACTCCACTGGGGTTGCTTTATCGATAATGAATCCAAAAGTTTTCCAAATTTTTCTCTGTTTTCTGCCATATCTGTGCTAACACTGTTTGTTCCTAGTATTGGGATTCCCAGCTTACCTAATTTCGGAAGGAGAGTATTTGCTGTCTGTCCACCTACACATGTTACGACACCTGTAGGCAGTTCTTTCTCATAAATATCAAGAACTCTTTCAAGCGTAAGTTCTTCAAAGTACAGACGGTCTGATATGTCATAATCAGTAGATACCGTTTCTGGATTGCAATTTATGACTGATACAGATTTTATTCCGTTGTCCTTAAGACTCCACACCATATTTACCGTGCTCCAATCAAACTCGACGCTACTACCAATTCTGTATGGGCCTGCTCCCAGTACTATTGCGCCCTTCTCCAGACTGTTGTAATGAATATCATCTTTTTCTCCCCCATATGTCAGATAAAGGTAATTTGTTTTCGCTGGCCATTCAGCTGCCAAGGTGTCAACTTGTTTCACAACAGGCTTTATGGAAAACTTTTGTCGTAAATTGCGAATACTAGATTCGTTCAAGCCAGTGCATTTTCCAATCTGAATGTCTGAAAGACCATAGCGCTTTGCGTCTTTCAGGAGATTTTCGCACAGATCCTCATTCCGTAGCTTGTGTTCCACATCTATTACATTCTTTATCCTACTCAGATACCAAGGATCGATAGCAGAAAGATTATGTATTCTCTCTATCGACATACCCAGTTTTAATGCTTTTACAACATTAAACAGTATTTCATCATCAGGTTGCAACAGCGCTTGTTCGAGTATTTCCAAATTTTCTTCTTTTTCAAAGTCTCCGTTACAGACCAAACCATTTTTTCCAATATCTGCCATACGAATTGCCTTCTGTACTGCTTCTTCAAATAATCGCCCTATAGCCATTACTTCACCCACTGATTTCATACTGCTTCCAAGTTTCCTGTTTGCTAGTTCGAATTTTCTAAAGTCCCATCGTGGCATTTTTAAAACGACATAATCCAAAGACGGCTCGAAACATGCAGTGGTAGATTTTGTAATACTGTTAACTAGTTCTGTAAGTGAATATCCAAGACATATTTTAGCGGCCATATAAGCTAGGGGGTATCCAGTTGCCTTACTTGCCAATGCTGAAGACCTGGAAAGTCTGGCATTAATCTCTATTGCACAATAATCTTCAGATCCCGGATCTAGGCCAAATTGCATATTGCACTCACCCAAAATATCGCAATGTTGCACTGCTCTAATTGCAGCAGTGCGTAGCTTATGATATTCTTCATTGTCAAGAGTTTGAGAAGGGGCAACTACGATATTGTCACCGGTATGTACTCGCATTGCGAGCACATTCTCCATATTACATACGGTGATTGTCTTCCCACTAGCGTCCCGCATCATTTCGTACTCTATCTGTTTCCAATTACCTACATATTTTTCTACTAGGACTTGATTTACTAAACTAAGTGGTAACCCTCTTTGAACAACTTCTTGAAGTTCGTATTCATTGTAAGCCACTCCCCCACCTTTTCCTCCCAAAGTATATGCAACTCTTACTATCACAGGATAGCCGATGTCTTTAGCAATAATGCCAGCTTCTTTCAGACTGTGAGCAGGAGCGCTATTTAACACAGGCACACCACTTTCAATCATCGCATTCTTAAACATCTGTCTGTCTTCAGTTATTCTTATGCCATCAATAGGTGTGCCCAAAACCTTGATGCCGTATTTTTTCAGAATTCCGTCATCACTTAGCGTTATACCACAATTTAGTGCAGTTTGACCCCCAAAACTCAAGAGAATTGAGTCCGGCCGTTCATTCTCTAGAAGTCTCTCAACATATGTTTTGGTTACTGGTAATAGGAAAACTTTGTTGGCTAATCTTGTATCAGTCTGAATCGTAGCTATGTTGGGATTGATTAGAATACTTTTTATTCCCTCTTCCGAAAGCGCTTTTAGGCACTGAGAACCGGAGTAATCAAATTGGCGGCCAGAACCACAGATTCAGATTCTGACTTTCGCCGGCCTCTCCGATCTTTATTGCACCACTTCCGAGCACTATCGACTTCTTTATTAGCTCATTTTTTGGAAATTCTTTCCCTCCTCCGATTAACTAGTTCCTCTTGGGCATCTATTGAATTCGCCGTTGTTTCAGAACTCGCATAAATATTCTTTTGGTCGCGCGATATTAATTCCTTGAACTTCTCAAAAATAAACATAGAATCGTAGGGACCAGGAGAAGCTTCTGGATGAAATTGTACCGCTATAATGGGCCTTGTTCTGTGTTTAATTCCTTCTATTGTATTATCATCTGCGTTGAGATACCAAACGTCGAATTCAGTTTGAGCTAAACTCTCAGGTTCTATTCCGTACCCATGATTTTGACTAGTAATGAATGTCTTGTTCGTGTCCACATCTGTGCAAGCCTTATTTTGTCCTCTGTGTCCAAATTTTAACTTATTAGTCTCTCCGCCGGCGGCCAAAGCTATTATTTGGTTTCCAAGACATATTCCTAATGTCGGCACCGACATAGTGATCAATTTGCCAGTTGTATTTATTGTCGCCTTACAGATTTTAGGATCACCTGGTCCGTTGCTAATAACCACGCCTTTAGGATTATATGACAATATCTCTTCAATGGGCGTATCCCAAGGAACGCAGATCACCCTGAATCCAATTCTAAGTAAGTTTCGTATGATGCTATTTTTCGCCCCTGTATCGATTAGTACTACACATGGTAACGATTTGTTCCCATACTCCTGAGATTTGTTGACAGAAACTTCGTCCATAAAGTTGACTCCGTCATATTTTGTTTCATGAATAACTTTTGACAATTGATTAACAGATATCTCTCCTTTGGATACTGACAATGCTCCCCTCATAACGCCTTCGACCCTTAGTCGTTTTGTTAAATCACGCGTATCAATTCCGCTAATTCCAGGTATTTTCTCCTCGTACATCCATTGATCTAGAGTGCGTCGACAATTCCAATGACTTGCAACTGTGGATAATTCGTTAACTATCAAGCCACTAACTTGAATATTTCTAGACTCAAAATGGCGGGGCAAACCGAATTCATCGAAGTCATCGTCAGGAGGAACGCCGTAGTTTCCAATAAGGGGATATGTCATACAGAGAATTTGACCTCTATATGAAGGGTCAGTTAAGCTTTCAGTATAGCCGACCATTCCCGTGTTAAATACAACCTCGCCGCCTACAACATTGGGATATCCAAATCCCTTCCCAATATACCTAGTTCCATCTTCCAGTTGAAGTTGAGAGTTATAACCCAAATATGTTCCATGAATAGTCGGAATTTTAATCCTCTCAAGATTGGACAAACTTAGAAATTTAAGTCTTGCTAGTTTTCAAGCTTTGGTTTTATCTAATCTGAGTTAAGGCAATAATTTCAGCCTAAGATTCTTGATGTTCGCCTTACATTCAGTTGAAGGTTTGTTAACTACTTCAACCATTCGACAGGAATGTCCTGATATAGTCCATTAGGTAATATCCTCCTAATGGAAATTGGTAATGCCTTGGCATCCAACTCAGCAGTCGCGATTGAAATGGTGTCCCTTGTTTCATCTGACCACGGGATTAAGGATGGAGCCCCCAGCGAAAGTTGCAATGACCTTGCGCCGGTTATCCTAGCTCTCTCAAATCGAGTAAGCCTAGGTGGACCTATCATTACGGTATTGCCTTCAGCAATTAATTCTTTAACTTCAAACTCAATTTCGGGATAAAGAACTACCTCATCGAGTGGCCTAGTACTTTTCTTAGGTTCAACAACTTGTTGTTTGCCCGGTTTTTTTTCCTTCTTCTTTTGCCCAGAATTTTTTTCAGGTATTTTCTTTTGCTTGGTTGCTTTCTTGGGTGTTGATTGTCTAACAGTAGGAGGCTTTTTCAATAACTTTGACGAAGAACGTTTTAAAACCAAGAACAAATCCAAAAACATGCGGATGTCTAATTAAATGTTGCTATATCTCCCCGATAACACTTCCTTCTCGTGAGCCCATACCATGGGTTTTGATTGTATTATTATATCGTGTACATCTATAAAGATTTTCTCCTCCACGACTTACCTTCAGTTAGTCTCTTGTCTAGGAGAATATAGTCGAAGAAGATTGCCCTTAATTTCACAAAAATTTTCCCCTGCATACTAATTCCGGGGCACCTTTTTTACAAGAAATTTGGTATCGGTTGCATCTAAATATGATGCGCAGTAGCAGACATATGAAATGCATGTGAATCGAAGCTATTTACCATAATCAGAGTGTTGATCGCCGAACTAAATTAGTTTAGCTCATAGATCTGTTCCTTTTGCCCCCTGCATGAGCCTTTCAAGTCGTAAATCAAGTTGGTGACCAGTGATCTTTATGGGATCCCTCTAAGAGAATCTAAAGATTTTATTATATTGAATACCTGATTAATTATTAATATTCAATGAATTCCAAGAGTAGCTCCGTATCTAGGATCCATATTCATATGAAAGTTAATGGTATTGGCGACTTTGATTGCGAATTTATTCGTCATTTATCTCCTTTGACTATTGCAACTATTCTTCGGAAACTACCTATTTCTGGTATGCTGCACACGCGTGGTGCACATATGAAGTATATAGAAACTGGTCTCAATGTCGGTGCAGAAAAGCAAAGAGCCTCTTTTGACAAGGGCGATGTTACTTATATGACCTCAAATGGATCTATTTGCATAATGCTGCAAAGCACTTCGGGAATCCTGATGAATCCAGTTGGTAAGTTCTTAGGAGACATAGAGTCATTCACATCAGCACCACCTGGAGCGGTTTTGACGATAAATACAGTTAAAATGGCAGTTGAAAAAAACTGACCAAGTTGGTTACCAGTGCAGTTGAAACCCTTAGATTATCAAATCAGACAAAATCTAAAAATACCATTAATTCAAATTCAGTGTGAGGTAGGTTGAGTTCGAAACATTTACAGCTAAAGTGCCATTCATTTACTCCTAGCGGCAGAGTCCTCTGGACTGCATTGGGTAATAAATACGAATATTGGCTTGACCCCGATCTTGATTATTGTACGTGTAATGACTATTTCTTTAGAACTCTTTCAGGCAAAGGTCCATGTTATCATCTGACTTGTGCTGTCGATCAAATCCGGCTTGCGGACTATGAAAAGGTAATTCTTAGAGACGAAGAATATGATAATTTTATCAAATCGATGCTCAGTGATTGTTTCTCAAAGTTAAAGATTAGTAAATTATTGTAGCGGATAAAATAAAATAGGAAGACAATTTTAATGAAATTAAGGCTTGTCAAGGAATGAAATGTTATTCGAACCAAAATTTTTTGAATTGACGAGTTAGTTTGATTCGAAATTGGTAAAATACGACAATGTACTTATTATCGGCTCAGGGGGGAGAGAACATTGTCTAGGTTGGAAGATCTCCCAAAGTGCAAAAGTTAAAAAAATCTTTTTCGCACCAGGAAATGGAGGTACAGAAACAAATGTACCTATAGCTATGGATGATCTCGACAGATTACGTCAATTTGCAAAGGACAATTCTTGTCTAACAGTAGTAGGTCCCGAAAGGCCACTCGCCTTAGGGATAGTGGATGTATTTGAAGAATACGAATTGCCAATATTTGGACCAAGCAAGAAAGCTTCAAGATTAGAATGGAGCAAAGTATATGCAAAACAATTTATGAATAAATATGGAATTCCAACAGCGCCGTTTTCTACTTTTTCTGATGCTGGGGAAGCTGAACAATATGTTAATTCACAACCGGATCCTCCAGTTATCAAGGTGGATGGTTTGGCACAAGGCAAAGGTGTGGTAGTAAGCGCCAATTGCAATGATGCAATTAATGCGATACGGAATTTTACCAGCAGAAACAATTCCGAAAAAAATCATATACAAGTAGTGGTGGAAAAGAGATTGTATGGTAACGAAATCTCTTTTATAGCTCTATGTGATGGAAGCTCAATAATGCCTTTGGTTTCAAGTCAGGATCACAAGAGGGCAAATGATAATGACCTTGGTCCCAACACTGGAGGCATGGGAGCTTTTTCTCCAATCCCATTCATCAATTCCGAGTTATATCATAAAATTGTGAAAAGAATTATTGACCCGACTTTGCATGGATTAAAAGACTCTAGTACTAAGTTCAAGGGCTTTTTGTATGCAGGATTAATGATCGAACAAGAGACGAATGAACCATATGTGCTTGAGTTCAATGTAAGAATGGGAGATCCTGAGTGTCAATCGATCATGACAAGAATGAAGTCCGATCTTGTAGACTATCTGGAGGCTACGATCGAAGGCACGCTAAGTTCCAAATTCCCGATTGAATGGAAGCAGGAATGTGCTGTTTGCGTTGTGATGGCATCAAGAGGCTATCCTGGAAAATATGAAACTGGTAAAGTGATTTACGGATTAGATGCTACTTTAGGGAACGATGTTTACGTTTTCCATTCAGGTACTATTAGGGATAAACAGAATAGACTAATTACGAATGGTGGTAGGGTACTTTCTGTTACTGGTATGGGGCCTGATCTCAGAACTGCATCTAATCGAGCATATTCAGCTGTAAAAAATATACATTGGGGGAATGGTGAAGAGCATTACAGAAACGATATAGGATACAAAGCCTTACAAGTCAACAAAACAGAACCTCATTTTCACTCACTATGATGTCAATTTTCTGATCGTAAGAATGCATTGAAGGAATACAATCGAATATTTGAAAATCATAACCAAGGCCGATCGATTTCTTGTATCTATTCTTTGCCATATATTTATCATAATATCCAAACCCGTATCCAATTCTGGAACCTTTCCTGTCAAATACTATTCCAGGAACAATCAGGGTATCTATAGATTCTATTGATCTGGACTTAGGTAAGTTAGGCTCTTTGACCCCAAAAAAAGGGCTTGCAATAAGATTATGCTTAAGGTCGTCTTCTTCAACTCGGTAAAAACGTAAATCATTGTCAGACTCAACTCTAGGTAATCCTAGTATCTTATTATTTAGTAACGAATGATTTATTATCCGCCATGTTTCAACTTCATTGCCGATTGGAAGATAAATACCTATAACGGTCGCATCCAAATAAATTTCCAAGTTTATTACACTATTTTGAATTTTGGAACTTTTATTCCTTGACTCAATGGAGTTCATGCCGTTCCTCTTACTAAGCACTTCTTTTCTGATGGCAGTCTTGCTTGAAAAGTTACTATCTGACATAATTTCTGACCTACTAGACCTCATACAAACAAGACAAACTAATAACGGGGCCATTATGGTAATCATGGCCCAAATCTGAAGGCATCAATATACACATTTTTGAATAATTCAAAATAGTAAACCTAAATGCAACTTCAAGTCCATAAAAAACGTAAAGATAAATCGATAAGATTCTACTACCCCTGCTCCTAAAAAGTGAAAGAATGGCATATCATTCAGATCGCTCAACTAAGTCCATTAATTGAAAGAGAGTACAAAATGTAATTTAAACTATTTTCCTATGCAATTCAGATCTTCTCTAAATTGGTTTGAAATATGTATAGCTATTGGAAGCTCTTCTTTTATCCCCAATCACCATTGAGAACATAATTTGTATCTTGTGTAAGAACAAATTAGTTAAGTTGACACATCCCATAGAGTTGAAAAATACTTGTTCGATTCTGTTGTGTTAAACATTTACGGAGGGATTTAGGTTGAATTGACACTGTTGACTTCAACCTCGGAACTAGAAATCTTGGGAAGAACTAACCCAGCGTTTTCTTCTTAGCAATAAGCCTTCTGAAAACAGTTTAACGGAGTCAACGTAAAGTTCGTGTTCCTTGTGTAAGATCTTATTGGACAAGCTCTCTTCGGTGTCATTGTCTTCAACATGAACGACACTTTGGGCTAAAATCGGTCCAGTATCTATTCCTTCGTCAACAAAATGCACCGTGCAACCTGTTACCTTTACCCCATATTCAAGTGCTTGTCTTTGGGCATGAAGCCCAGGAAAAGATGGAAGAAGGGATGGATGGATATTTAGAATCCTCATTTTGAATAGGTTTATAAATTCAGGGCTAAGTATACGCATGTAACCAGCGAGACAGACAAGACCTTCTTGGGGTTTCACTTGATGATCCTTCAATATAGTAACTATATTCTTGTCATACTGCCATCCAGTATCAGAATTGCTTATAACTTCGATTGGAATACCCAATTTCTTAGCCTTTTCAAGTCCAGGAACGTTTGGTTTACTTGATATCACTACTCTAGGTGTGACATTCTTTATCTTACCACTTGTTATTCCGTGCAAAATTGCCTCCATATTAGTTCCTCTCCCAGAAATCAATAGACCAAGATTTATCAAAGGTTAAAATTTTGTAACAATGTCTTCATAAATGAAGCTTCTGTTTTGCCCTGGATCTAGTATGCATATCTACTTGCTGAATTCTTGATTTTTTCAGTAAGTGATTCATTTTATATAACGCCCCTGTACCAAATTCTTACTGTTAGAATCGTATGAATTACGTGGTCAAACATTCCCATTTGGCATAATCCACACTCGTGGTTGAGAATCCGCTAGAAAATAGAATACATTCCCATATCTTAGCCGTGACAAATTATTCACTAAAATTAAATGAAAGTGATTTCACAAAACTAATTAATTTCCAGTGTGGGGGTATCTTGTACAGGTTCATCGAATTTCCAAACGGAAATTACGAGCCAATTTCAGTCATGAACAAGAGAAATCTATAACCCCGGAAGAGTCAGGGTCAATCTTTGATAATTGTAAGTTCATTCATCTTGTCAAGTTCAAATCTTTATACCTATACTTGTCAATCTTGATTAATTCGTGGTAAGATCCGAATTGCGTAGGACTAACTTTATCCAAGGGTTGGATGCATTCATCATCGATTTGGTGAAATTCCTTTAATATTTTATAGGTAGTCGATCTTTCTGCAGGAATCTTCCCTGCTGCTCTTATTAGTGAATGTATACTTTTGGGTTTAAGCAATTGACCATTTAAGGTTCCAGCTGAAGTAGATATGCTCTCATTCATCAACGTTCCTCCAAGATCGTTAACACCTGCTGAAAGAAGAAATTGTGACATCATTGGTCCTTCCTTTACCCACGAGACTTGAATGTTTTTTATGTGATTATTAAGCATTATCCGGGATATTGCATGCATTTTTATTATTCCATTGCGATCTGGACCTGCGCTTATTCCTGAAATCAATCTTTTGTTGTACATTGGAGCTTCTGTATGTACAAAACTCAAAGGTACAAACTCGGTGAACCCCTTTGTCTCACGTTGGACCGATCTAATAAGATCCAGATGTTCAGCTTTATGCCTAGACGATTCAATGTGACCGTACATTATGGTGGATGTCGTGGGAATGCTTAACTTATGAGCCGTTTTTATAATATTAAGCCAATTCTTTACAGATATTCTTCCGGGAGAGATCTTGTCACGGATTTCCTGATCTAGTATCTCTGCCGCAGTTCCAGGTAGGCTCCCTAAGCCAGCATCCTTGAGCATCTTTAAGTAATCTTCAACTGAATATCCAGAACAATAAGCAGCATATTGTACTTCTTCTGGAGAAAAAGCGTGAATATGAATGGCAGGAATTTGCTTTTTTATTTCTTTACAAATAGTAATGTACAAATTTCCGTCAATGCCAGGAGCAAGACCTGCTTGAATACAAACTTCGGTAGCCCCAAGCCTCCAAGCTTCGACAGCTCTTCTTACTATTTCTTCTACAGGGAGGAAATACCCTTCATCGTTTCTAAAATCACGACTAAATGCACAAAAGCCACACCTTTTGACGCAAACATTTGTAAAATTAATGTTCCTATTCACAACATAAGTCACTTTATCGCCAGCGGACTTATTCCTAAGCATATCGGCGACCATAACTATTGCGTCTAGTTCCATTCCCGTAGCATCAAATAAATCGACTGCTTGGTTTGCAGAGACATCCTTAGAATCCATAGCATTATTCAAAATTTCAGCAACTACCGGGTCAATACTGCTCATCAATTGTTCAACCTTTAATGTCAATTCAGATAGTCCTCCCTTACAAGGCCGTCAGACCCAGAAAGGACATGTATATTTTCTCTGAGATTTTCGTTGATAAAACCAGGTTTCTCATTTATATATTCAGGATATATTGGTAATCGTGCCCTTAATGCGTAACCTGCCTGTTGAGTGATTGCTGTTACCTCTTGGATCTGTGGCCACGGTGATTCCGGATTCACGTAATCTATAGTCACTGGTGAGATACCGCCCCAGTCATTAATGCCACAGTCGATGAACTTTGAATAATTACGGGGGTTAAGGTTTGGTGGGACCTGAATATTCATATCTGGCAAAATGATTCTTGCCAAAGCCACAGCCTGAACGAAATAGTCAAGAGGTGGTCCTGGCATGTTCCGCATAACGGTATCAGATTTCGAAACGAAATTCTGGATAATAATCTCTTGTATATTCCCATACTTCTCATGAATTTCTCTTAAGACAAAGAGTGAGTCTATGACTTCATCAAAAGTCTCTCCAATTCCCAATAAAAGTCCAGTTGTCATGGGTATTCGTAATTGACCTGCATATTCCAATATTCTTCTCCTGGCCTTAGGATTCTTGCTAGGTGCCAATTCGTGTGCCATACCTGTTTCAGATAGTCGCTCTGAGGAACTTTCTAACATACAACCCATACTTACATTCGTTTCTCTCAAAAGTGATAGTTCTTCTCTATCTAGATTCCCCGCGTTTGTATGAGGCAATAAACCGGTATTCTTTAAAATCATCTTGCTAACTTTATCAACATACTCGATTGTTGAATCACAACCATGACTTCTGAGCCAAGCCCTAGCCTCCGTGTATTTTTGCTCGGGTGATTCTCCAGTTACTATCAGGGCTTCAGTACAGCGATATCTTCTTCCGACTTCCGCAATTGAGAGCACTTGATCCGGATTCAACATAGAGAGACCGTACTGATTGGGTTGCTTTTTATAAGTGCAATATGAGCAGAAGTCTCTGCAAAGATTTAATAGATTTATAAAAACTTTTCTAGAATATGTTATAGGCCCTTGCCTGTAATGGCTTCGTATTCTGCCTGCTAGTGAAACCAATGACTTAGTATCGCAATTCTCAACAAGGCGATATAATTCATCCTTAGATATCTGGTGTTTAGTTGTGCATTCTGCAAGATAGTCAAAATCTAACATTCGATCTTTAAGATGACTTTTCAATACTTGTACATGATCATATCCAATCTAATGATTAATAAACACTTATCATGTTCAGAAATACAGTTAACTTATTCAGATAAACTAGCTAATCCACAAAAAATGTAGTGTTTTCTTCTCAATCAGAAGTTGAATTATCCATTTCATGAGCCTCTATGGCTTATCAATGTATTTAATAATATGGTACTAGTGAGGGTAACAAGAATTTGAAGTTGCCACATTTCTTCAACCTACTTGATAATTCCTATCCTTCCATACTACTATTCTTTGTCCCCTGGCAAAAATTGAAACGATAAAACAGGTAGTAATTATCAAACAACCCCCCACAGCGCACAGACCATACAGTGAATTTTGCAGTAAGGCATATTTCGATTGGATAGTACTGCCTATTGTAATCAATAATACAGAGGTGGAAGTAATGCCAAGCAATAATAGCGCAATAAGGTCAAGTTTAAAGATTGCAAGTCCAATTGACAACACAAGCCCAATGAATGGTTCAATCAATATGAAGAATAAGAACACCATCATAAATATCGCGGAACGCTTTTGTTTGCTATAGAGCGGCATTATCAAACGCTTAAGTGCATGCCAAAGAGTCTTAGAATCTCTAGCCCACTCGGCCTCTATATGATGTTCACCTCTAACTAGCTTAAGTTTATAATTCAGTTCCTTCACTTTACGCCCTAACTCTCCATCTTCTATTAGCTCTGATCTAACTGCCTTATGCGTGCCTATTGCTTCATATGTAGTCTTTGTAATAAGATAGAAACTGCCAAAAAAATAGCCTATGTCTGTCTTTGGGTTATTCACTCTTCCTGGAGCATATCTTGAATGAAGAAAGATGGACAAGACGGGCAATGTAATCTTAGTGAGAATATTCCGACATCTCAACCTGGGAATTGCCGAGATGGCATCCAATTTTTCTTCAATCATTAGGTCCAATGCACTGGACATTGCGAAAGGTGAATGGAGAGTGTCAGCATCAGTGAAGAAAAGAATATCTCCAGAAGCCTTCAAGTATCCTTGATAACATGCCCAGTTTTTTCCCACCCATTCATCTGGCTTAGGCGGTGCATTGATCACAATAAGCTCATTGTTATCTCTTGACATTTCATACATAATATCTAACGTACTGTCAGTAGAGGAGTCATTTACTGCTATGACCTCAAAATTGACGTAATTCTGGCCCACTAGGCTCTTAATGCAATTCGATATACAACTTTCTTCGTTTCGTGCAGGCAAAATTATACTTACTTTAAGATGCGAATTTGAATTTGAAAAGAACTGTGCCAGTCTAGGCGAATTTCTGAACGATCTAGCAGTGGAGGCTATGAAATAAACCCAAGCACAGGCAATTAATGTATTTACTATTATGAGGATTAGTATTATGACTGCATATAGATCAATTGTCATCCAGAATCAAACAGTCTATGTATCGACTGGCGAATTGTTTATTTTGGTAAGCAATGAGCCTTTCGGACAAAGCGACCATAATATTTCCAAGTCAAAAATTATGTTAATTTTTTCTAAATTAAACCTTACTACATCATACCCCTAAAATTTGCTTAAGAAGCGCCCTGTAATCAACATTCTCTTTAGAAGAGCCTGGTGACGGAAGCTCAAATATTAAGGGTATAGTTCTCTTAGATCTTATACTGGTAAGGGAAGTTCTGATTTCCTTTCCCACGTCGTCACTTAACAAAACCAATCCCACATTCTGTGTTGAATCGAGAGCATTAATTTGATTTAATGCTTCTTCAGGAGATTCAACTTTGATGCCCTGTACACCAGCCAACTGGAAACTCGTTACGAAAACCCTACTTCCTATTGCAATTACTCGCAATTATTGTGAAGTGATATTTTTACCCCTTTTAATTCTTTTGAGATCTAATTGTGAGATCGGAATACTCAAACCGACATTCTATTATGTTTACATATTGAATAATTTTTATTTGGTAATAATCTATCCCCGATAATTTGAAAATTGTGTATGTTTTGTTGGACGGGGTAGGGGATCTGCCTCATCCTGACCTTAACGGTTTAACCCCACTTGAAGCAGCAACGTCTCCAAATTTGGACAAACTGGCGTGCCGAGGAATCATGGGAAACGTTATCCCAGTAGGAATTGGTATTGCTCCTCAATCTGATATAGCTGTATTCAACATGCTTGGGTACGATTTCAAAGGAGAAAAATACGTAGGCAGAGGGGTAATAGAAATAATCGGATCAGGAATAGATTTTGTGGATGGAGATCTCGCTTTACGTGGTAATTTCGCGACCGTAAATAAAAGTGGGATGATAATTGACAGGAGGGCTGGACGAGATATTGAAAGAGAAGAAGCCGCAGAGTTGTGTCGATATCTTGAAGAGAGGGCTAAATTTAGTGACCCACATGTTTCAATGAAAATAGTCCCAACTGTAGGTCACCGCGTGATAGTTAGATTCAGACATAGCAAGATTTCATTGTCAGAAAGAATAACTAATACGGATCCTGCCTACGAGAAGAAAAATGGAATTGGTATTGCCAGAATGTCTGTAGGATCTATGCACGTAATGAACTCGATAGCCGAGGATAACGATGAATCATCCATTCTATCTGCAAGGATAGTAAATGAATTTACTCAGCTGTGCGTGATACTATCCAATTCCCATGTGGTCAATGCAAATAGGATTAGCAAAAATAAAAAACCTATGAACATCATATTACTTAGGGATCCAGGGACTCACTTGCCCTCATTGAAACCGATCAGCCAAAAGCATGGGATTACCGCATCGTCTATTGTAGACATGCCTGTAGAGATCGGAATCGCGAGAACCTTGGGTATTCATTCAATTTCTGCCGGTGGGATAGACGGTTTTGAAACTAAGGCAGAGGAAACTGCAAAATTGCTCAAGACTTTTGATTTGGTTTATGTGCATTTGAAAGGGCCCGATGAATTTGGCCATGATGGTGACGCCGTGGGGAAGAAGGAAAATATTGAAAATATTGACAGTAGATTTTTTGGAACATTACTCCATAATTTAGTAGACAATAACGTGTCATTCATTATTTCTGGTGATCACTCTACTCCATGTATTAAGAAAGCCCACAGCGATGACCCTGTTCCACTACTGATTTCAGGTAATAACATCAGGAATGACGGAAGCAAGAGATTTACGGAGTCATTTGCCTCAAGAGGATCTTTGGGAGTATTGTATGGAGCCAATGTCCTAAGCACCGCAATAAAAATAATGAAAGAAGCCTCATCCAATTGAATATTTACTTTTCAATCATTGTATTAGTTACTGCTACCAGCCAAAATTACTTTACACTGCTCACAGATCTTTTCATCAATATTGCTCTCTAAGCGATGGTGCACATCACAAATTATAAAAGAATATCGCAGGTAATTGCATAGCGCAATAAATTTCGAGAGGGTTGAGGCAGAGTATGCCCTGTGTGATGAAAGATCATCTTCTATTTCTGCAATCATTCTCATAACTTCTTGAAAAGAGGTAAGCTTTGAAATTAGTTCGCTGTCGCCACGGGTCCCTCTTAAATAATTACTGACAGCAGCCTGTGTTATGCCTAACAAGTTAGCTACTTCCTCTTCCTTTAGTCCCTTTGTTTTGACCAAGTCCTTAGCTAGAATCGCTCTCACCGCTGGGATCAATGATTTCGATTCAATCTCAGATGGAAGAAGCATTTAGCAAGCTCAATGCCTCATTCTATATATTTAAAGGTTCTTGCTTTCGATTAGGATTGTAGATATCCTCTAGGTCTTAAATTGTCACTATGACCTAATTCTTTGGCAAGCTCTGTGTAGCTTACCTCGAACAACGAGTGTTAGGATGGGTTTTTGGCTGATGCTATATTTCGTTATATCAACGGAATTGCATTCAAAAACTCCGTAGAATACTAGGGCCCGCTTAAATCTTACAATCTATTTATATTGTTGCCAGATGTAAGGATCCACAATATATATGAGGACAAAATTTGGTTTTACTCAAGGACTGAATGTAGCTAGGCTTGGACTAGACGAAACTCAAATAATGACGGCTTGTCAAATTGCTGATCGTTTGGATTTCGATTCAATATGGTCTATGGATCACTCTAATGTTCCTCAGTGGAAGAATGCCGTCGTCAATGACGCATGGTTGTTGCTTGCAGCTATAGGAGCCATAACCAGAAAAGTAGAATTAGGCACTTGTGTAACAGACGCGATCAGAAGGCACCCGTCAGCGATAGCATTGTCGACAATCACCCTTGATAGGCTGACTAACGGTAGGGCAATTCTGGGCATTGGCGCGGGAGAAGCACAAAATGTAGTTGATTTCGGCATTGAATTCTCCAAACCTGTCACAAAATTCAAGGAACAATTGGAAGTTATAGAATTACTATTCAACTCTGACCCCGACAACAGGGTAAACTACGATGGACAGTACTACAAATTGATCAATGCATGCCTTCAGGCAAGAAGCATCAGGAAGCCCCGACCCCCGGTGTATCTCGCCGCAGGAGCTCCTAAGACACTTGAACTTTGTGCAATTTATGGCGATGGTTGGATTCCAATAGGTTATACACCAGCCTTATTCAAAGCTCATGCTGAAGTAATCAAGGATCATGGTAAGACCAAAGGCCGAGATTTGTCTAGCTTTCAATTTGCGAATGATGTAGACGTATACTTCACAGATGATGGTGAAGAAGCATGGGAAAAAATGAAGAACGCAGTGAAAGTAAGTTTGTATAAACCTGAATTACTCAAAGTACATGACATTCAACAGGACTCTGAGTTCGACTTTCGCAGATACTTTACTGAATATGCCATGAACAAGCCGGAATTGATGGAACAAATGAAGAGGGCAGCATTGAAAATTCCAGATAGTGTGGCTAGAACGGCGATAGGCGTAGGAAAACCTGATGACGTCATTGAAATGCTTGAAAGATTTATTGAAGCAGGCACAAATCATTTTATTATACGTTTCTGGGGAGAAGGATATTTCAAGAACATTGAATTGTTTGGAAGAAAGGTGATTCCATATTTTAGAGAAAATGAAAAAAAGTGATCCCAATGTAACATCTAATTACTCTTCAATGCTTTTTTTACCACCAATCTGTTAACACTGAAGAGTTTCTGATTTTTTCTTTGTTAGCTTTAGTCTTCGTCTGAACTGGTGTAGCGTCAAACCCTAAATTTCTAAGCGCTGAAGCAAAATCATCGTCAAATCCATGGCATGTATATACTCTCTCAGGACAGCACTTTTCAACAACAGTTACAAGCTCGTTAAAGTCACAGTGATCGCTGAGTGGGAAACAATAATCAAGACCAAGAACGTACTTAAAATTAGGCTTAATTCCCCAACCACTAAACCCAATGGTTATTGGCGAGTATTTCCTTCTTAAATGTTCCAAAAAACCATTCCTGGCAGAATTTAGTGGAGCAATAAGAACCCATGGTATATCTCGAGATAGTAAACCTTCCCTCTCTGCCAGAGAATATGATTTAGGAGTTGATATATTAACTCCTAGTTCTGAATACAGGCAGTTCATCTCTATAATCGAGTCTTCAGCATATAACGGTTCCCAGTGATGAAAAAGTTCAGTCAAAACTTGCGCTTTTCCTAGTGGGTAACCCAATAGGACCACGGGCCTTCCATGGTGAAAAATTTCAGAAATAATAGCGTTGACCTCATGAATTACAATATCCGTCTTTGGAAAAATGTAGTCTTCACGCCCAAAAGTAGATTCTATAATCAGATTTCTAGTTTTTGGTATTACCGCAGGATTCATAAAGGCCCTTTTCCGAACAGATATGTCGCCGGTGTAATACAATTGATCATCTATCAAAAGCCCATTAGAACCTAAAATATGGCCTGTGTCCAGAAGCTGGAAGCTATGATCATTGCAGAAGTTCTTGAGTTCGTAACCGCGAGTGTGGGCAATCCTCAATGTCGCCGCTGAAGTAATTACTCTAGTTGCATCATGTTTAGTCTTTGTCCTATGAAGATGATCCATATGAGCATGCGAGACAAAAATATAGTCGCATTCAACCGAACTTCTTGGGTCCAGATAAATTTTCTTTTGATCGTAATCAACTGCTATTCCGGATTTGGAACAATAAACATTCAGAACCCTCCCCAAAGCTAAATCTGTTCTTTGAATATCTTATATTAAGATTAATGTTTGGCTAAGAAACGTAACGTCAAAAATAATACTATTGAGAATCAAGTCATGCCATTTCTTATTCGTAATTCACGATGTGTCAATGCACGCAACTGTAGTCCATATGACTAGCAATTCAGGTCAAGTATGAGATTTACCTGATCAGCAACAACAATATGATCTAGGTTAGATTTGTTAAATACTACAATCATGTCAAGATTTTATTTAGCTGATTGTTAGAATTAGTTATTCTAATTTCTGTAGCGATTCTCCTCCCCATGCTCATCTCTTTACCAAATAACATTTCCGAATAGGGAGACCCATTGACATAAAGATTTGTTCCTGCAACTATTCTAGCAGAAAATTCAAAAGTAATGAAAGTTCCGTCCTTCGTATAGACGCCTTCCAAACAAAAAGGGCCTGGGATTCCTGGAGGAACCAATTTTTTCGCCGCCCTAACAAATTTTTCACCCATCTTGTAAACCTCTTCAAGCAGAGACTCTCTCAAGACTAGTGGTATATTTCCTATCACGTTGTAAGTTGGTTCAATACTTACATTCAATTGTTGTTTTGAAGGAATTCGAGCAATTCCATCCACATCTGATTCATATCTCCTGTCGACTCCCATAAATTCTACTTCATTGGACAAGGGTGAATAAAAGTAGTGAAGGAATACAGGTACTCCGTGTATGTATTCTTGAATATAAACATCCTTTTCACTCGAAACTGAACCTAAATTTATGAGCTTCTTTATGCCCTCATCAAAACTATTCCTATCCCACACCGTAAAATAACCGCGCCCGCCCGCGGCTCCGTGAAGCTTGACTATGCAAAGTCTATCAATATCGTTTTTGTCTTTTATAACTCGTGGGACGTTTAGTTTCGCTGCTACCATTAGTTTTTCCTTGAGAATCCTATCAGCTTCCCATCGCAAAATATAACGATTACCAAAGAAAGGAACATCAATTTTCTCGATTTCATCAGGATTAAAAGATGAAATTAGTGTGCCATGAGGAATAAAAATACAATTCAATTTCTTAATTCGCTGTTGAAATGGTTTTTCTAACATTTGTTTAAAGCTGTTCACCAATAGAATACGATCGATAAATGAGTATCTCTTATAAAGATCGTACCTTTTCTTCTCACATATTAAACATGTCGAAAAATTTTCATCTTTTGCTCCCTTCAAAACTTGAAGGGAACAATGAGAACCCAAGGTGCAAATCTCTAAATTTTTCAACTTAATGTTTCTCATGACTTGCCCAAACAATTTTCACGAATCAATTATTTGCAATCAAAAAGACAAAATTTGAGGTTCAGTTAGCAACTAACCAGATATGTTACAAATTACCTATTTCCAGAGAAAGTGAGAAATTCTGCTATAAGTTTTATCACGAAAGCTATGCCGCCAACTACTCCGATTCCTAAAAGCACTAAACGAAGGTGAGTTTTATAATCATCCTTGCTAGTCTTTTTAGCCAGCTTCAATGTCTGAATTATTTCTGTCACTTTTCGTTGGACAATGAACAAAAAATATCATCGAAGTACTTTGATACATGATATTTGAACTTACCGGTTTCAGTTTCAGTAATATATCCGTCGACTTTTGGTTTCTGAAAAATTTCTAGCTATCTAAAAAATTGTAATACCTAGAAACGTACCTCATGATATTTACTGGGCAGAAAATGCTGGATCCTTCTCTGTCCGCTGCATTTCAACGAATGTTTCAGTGTTTTGAATCCCTTCTATCTTACCAATCTGTTCTATCACGACTTTGTGAAGTTCTTCAAGAGTCCGAGCATTCACCCCCACGATAATATCAAATCTGCCTGTTACCTCAGAAAGAATTCTGACCTCGGGAATCCTCAATAAGGAAAGATGAATTCCTTCCTTCAGTTTAGGATCTCTGTTTATGCCTACCACTGCCTTAACATTGATTCCAAGGAGGCTCTCATTAACTATGATAGTGAACTTCCTTATCAGAGTTCTTTTAGTAAGGCGCTTTATTCTACTATACAATACAGAGGCATTCACACCAAGCTTTTTGCTTAGTTGAGGAACTGAAATACTAGCATTTTTGGACAACTCTGATAATATTTTCATGTCTAATTCATCAAATTTCTGCAAGTAGTTTCCATTGTAGCTTATTATGATGCACTAATAAATGTAATTTCTGTTAATATCTTATGCAAACTTCATGTCAAACTATATGTAACTTAAAATCATTAGGTGGGTATTGTGGAAATCAAATCCATAATTGCAAATACATACATAGAGGCATGAGTTACAAATCTGTACTTGGAGTCTAGCTCTTCACATGGCAATGACGAAATATCCGACACCTCCATGCTAGTTCGACTCCATTTACGAATAGAAGGAAAGGTTCAAGGTGTTTATTTTAGAAATAACATGAAGTTAATTGCAGCAGAAAATAATGTGAAAGGGTGGGTACGTAATTTGAGGGAAGGTAGTGTAGAATCTGTATTGGAAGGCAAAAAGGGCGACGTACAGCAGGTAATCGAATGGGCACATAGAGGCCCCACCAATGCCGTTGTCACTAATGTTACTATAAAAGAAGAATTATACAAAGGTGATTTCTCTTCATTTGAAATCTCCAACACATAGAAATTACAATTTGCTTACAGTGCAACATATTGATATTTATGATTGGTATCGAGACATTGTTCAAGTGCCGATAAGAAAATTGTTAATGTTAATCAAATAGTGACCTCTTTTGAACATATTTAAATATTCAACAAGGAAGTGAATTATACTTACATTTAACAGGATATGAAGGAGTCTTCAAACCTCTTTTTCCCATTGAAGCAAATGGCAATTATAGCTTATATGACAGGGATACTCTGGCTACAGCGAAATCCACTTTCACTTGTTTTTTCAGCAGTAAGTCCATTCTCGTTACTTTTCGTTCTATTCGTCGTAAGTAATGGGCAGTACGTAGAGCTGGCACTGGTGGGAAGTCTGGTAATGGCTTTAGTTGGTTATGGGCTGTCTTTAGGTCAAGATATCTCGTTCTACAAGACAGAGTATAAGATTCAAGACATGTTCGTATCTTCGCCAGTTTCTTCACTTACATATATGTTGGGATTAGCACTTTCCCAGATCCTTTTCGGGTTACCAGCACTACTAATTTTGTCCGCTATGGTGTCTATATTTGTTACATCTGTTTTTTTCATGCCAATCCTTGTGGCCATTATCCTTCTCACCTGGGCGTCAATGTCATCTATGGGATTTTTTCTCTCTTCTCACATGCTACACATGCGAAATGCTACGCAAATTATATCGTTCGTAAATGTAGTTTTGGCTGTCCTTCCTCCTGTGTTTTATAGTGTGAGTAAATTGCCTGAATCATTACAATATATCTCATATTTCATACCCACAACCCACGCTTCACTAATTTTACAATATATCATAGGAGTTGAGACCCCAAAAGAATGGTCGCTAGGAATTGGCTTCACCGTATTGATCGTGTACGTAATTGGATTCTTGGTTTTGGCAAAAGTAAGAGCAGTGTGGAGGGAAAATTAAACAGATTTATGTCAATGCTTGATTTAATGAATTACGAGTCAAGGAAAAATAAACAAATAGGAATTTTGAAATGCAACGATTCATAAATTTTATGTTGAACCAGCCAAGAGGCTTATGAGATGTTGTCATTTAAGATATTACTTTCTGCGCCCGTAACCTTAATCACTATAGTAGGTAAAAGTTCAATATCTAATGCCAGTAACGATATCATTCACTTAGAAAATAATTAGAAATTTATCGTTTCCTATTATTTCCAAACGGATAAATCAGATATAGCGGACATTTTTTTCGTATGGCGACAGAGCAGCTTTTTGTCAATGTGGTAATAATTTTAGTTGCTGCTCGTGTGCTCGGTGAAATTTTTCAACGAATCGGCCTACCTTCACTTGTAGGTGAGTTGCTCGCAGGGATAATAATCGGACCCTCAATCCTATCACTCGTATTACCCAATGAAAGTTTGACAGTTCTTTCAGAACTTTCAGTTTTTTTTCTAATGTTTCTTGCTGGACTAGAAATGGATCCAAGGGAAATAAGGAGAGCTGGGCTTAGATCTTGCCTTCTTTCGATTATAGCTTTTTCCGTACCAATGGTAAGCGGTTTCTTTGCTTCTCAACTTTTGGGATTGCCAACTATTCAGTCATTATTTATGGGATTGCTGCTATCTATTACAGCAGTTCCAGTCAGTGCCATAGTTCTCATGGAGTTTGGAATACTCAAGTCAAAACTTGGAACTACTGTAGTAACGGCAGCAGTAGTGAATGATATCCTGTCCCTAGTCGTTCTGTCTATTATCCTTCAACTGAATGGGCCTGGGGCAGGAGGTATTATAGATCTATATCAGATATTTGATTCCCTTGTAAAAATTGGCGCATTCATAGGTGGGATATTTCTAGTAGACATATTATTTAGAAAAAGCAGTAATTGGCTGCCTACACGTGTTGCACCTTTTTTTCAAAAATTGCAAACAAAAGAAGCAGCATTTGGCATTCTACTTATTTCTACAATTATCATATCATTAATTGCACAAAGCGTGGGACTTCACTTTATTATTGGTACATTTTTTTCAGGCTTAATTGTTTATAAAGAAATAATTAGAAAACAGAATTATGAAAGAGTTTACGGGATAATTTCAGCTATTACATTTGGTTTTTTTGCTCCAATATTTTTCGCAAACATGGGAATAAGCATCAATATTGGATTAATTTCACAATCAATACCCTTATTTGCTGCCCTCATCGCAGTCGCAATCCTTTCGAAGATAGGGGCAGGTTATGTAGGTGCTAGGTTGCTAAAGTTTTCAAAGTACGAGAGTCTTACAATAGCCCACCTGATGAACGGGCGGGGCATGGTTGAATTAGTGATAGCCTCAATAGGATTCAGCTCTGGAATCTTAGACTTGAATCTATTTTCAATTGCTGTCGTGATAGGGTTCATAACTACAATAATGGCCCCCTTATTCTCACGGAATTATGTAATAAAGATAAAATCAGAAATGACAAATTCTTAGGTTTCTAATTGCAACGGGATTGTTACTCAGATGTCATTTACTCATTAATTTGACAATTGCTCATATTCCCGCTTTTTATTTATTACAAGCAATGAATTAACTGAACTGAAATTGATACATGAAATAAGCACTTTACTAATCATATCGTAAAGCTATTGTACTAATGTCTACAGATGTATTTTTCTATTCAAGTGAAGGCAGATGAATTCGTAGCGCTAATGGCAGGTCGTGGTAAATGATTCTATGCTTTCCCTTGGTCTGAATCTTCCAGCCCGAGCCATCCATAACCCTTTTCCTCAAGTACTTCAGCCAATTCCTTGCCTCCAGATTTTATTATTTTTCCTTTTGCCATAACATGAACATAATCGAGCTTTGACAAGTATCTCAAGATTCGTGCATAGTGGGTGATAACAATTACACCTGATCCGGTAGCTATCAACAAGTTAATGGCTCCTGCTACAGCCTTAACAGCATCTATGTCCAACCCAGAATCGGGTTCATCTAATATGGCCATAAGAGGTTTTAATACCAACATTTGCATTACTTCAGATCTTTTCTTTTCTCCACCAGAAAAACCCTCATTCAAATATCTTCCAAGAAATGCCTGATCGAATCCGACGTTATCAAGATTTTTCTTCAGATATTCGTGAAATTCCCTAACGGTCAAAAATACCTCCCGATCCTTCTGCACTGAGCCAAGACTCTTATTCAAAATGTTGTATGCATTTCTAAGGAAATGGCTGTATCCAACGCCAGAAATTTCAGTAGGATACTGAAAACCAAGAAAGATTCCCCTTTTTGCCCGTTCATCTGTCGTCAATTTGAGAATATTCTCCCCTGACACCATTACCGTTCCGGAAGTCACGTTGTACTTTGGATGCCCCATAATGACATTCGCCAACGTACTCTTACCAGACCCGTTAGGACCCATTATGGCATGCACTTCTCCCCTATCTACTTTGATATTGAGTGAATTAAGAATCTCCTTTCCATCAATATTAGCACGAAGGTCATTGATTTCTAAAAAGGGCACAAAGGTAACTCATGCGAAGATAATATAAAGCATTGCTGTTTTGAAATCTTGGATATATTGTTATGGCAGATGTACCTATTGCGACTTTGACTTGAGTAACTTTTTTTGGTAACAACCATTTCCAATTTGGAAGAAAGTTGTAGATAACTGTAAAAGCTAGTATTTACTATTGACGAGCTTTCATAAGATACTTTAAATTCCTGTTTAAATCAATTTCTCTTGAATTTGTCAAGGGGCCTTTTTATCGGTAGGTTCCAGCCCTTTCATCTTGGACACAAGTCATGTATTGATTTTGCTTTGGGTAAAGTTGAAGATCTAATAATTGTAGTTGGAAGCTCGCAAATAAGTCATGAATTAAGGAATCCCTTTACCGCTGGAGAAAGAATCCTTATGATTAAAGATTCTCTAAATGCTGATCCTAAAGTCGACCATAAAAAATTGCTTATTATTCCAATAGCTGATATAAATATACACTCAGTTTGGAGTGCCTACATTAGGATAATGGTCCCAAAATATGATACTGTGTTTGCAAATGATACGTTTACTAAATTGTTGTTCAATAAGGATGGAACTAAGATCGTAGAACCACCTGCACATAGGCGTATGGAACTTTCTGGGACTCTGATAAGAAAGAGGATACTGGATGGCCTTCGTTGGACACATTTGGTACCAGTTGGGACCCAGCGAGTCATTCGGGAAGTGGATGGTGTAGCTCGCTTGAAGCAATTGTCTGTGATATCACGAGGGTCAGGTACATAGTTCCATTTCGGAATCGACATGTTCAATTCTACTGCAACAGATTAATAATATCCGATATCATTTCGTAATAATCACACTTGAGGATGTACAGTCTGTCAAAAAGGGAAATTCGTCAAATTAGTGAATGCATAAGGGACACTTGGCCCAAATCAATCAAATGGACGACAAAAAATTTGAAAGCAATCAGTACAGAGAAGAATGGCCGATTGCTAGTAGGAGATGATTTTACTCTCATACAGAAAGAAGAACAACTTATCGTCCCTCACCTAACTGAATTGACTCTCTTGGGTCATTTCCCAAATGTCATAGTAGACATGGGAGCAGTAAAGTTCGTGTGCAATGGCGCAAATGTAATGAGACCGGGGATTACATACTTAGATGAATTTAAGCAATCAGATCTTGTTATAGTAAAGGATGAAAAGCATCGGAAGTCTCTTGCCATAGGAATCTCACTCTTTGATGCTGAATCCACGAGGAATTTTGAAAGAGGCCCAGTCATTACAAACTTACACTATGTGGGAGATGTCTTTTGGGAATTGAAGAAAGAAATTAGGAACTAGCTCTGACAAGAAAATGGGATTGACATTCGCATTTGATGCCTTCAGAATAGGAGGCACGTTGTCCGATCTCTATAGCTTAATACTTTCTTCTTGGATACCTTTTTTGGAAATAGATATGATGTCTATTCCGTCTCCGCTAGCAGAGTCCCTTTGAATTGAAGATTTTATTGATTTAATGACCAAATTCTTGGCGGCAGCTTCAGTGATACCTTTCTTGTATTCTGCATCTAACACTCCTAATGCCATCTCAGCCCCAGTCCCTACAGCAGCATAATCATCAGGGAGCAGTGAACCAAGAGGATCCAAAGTGTATATACTTGGATTTGGATCAATTCCGCCTACTACTACTTGAGTCAAGAGTGGAAAATATCTTCTTTCAAACATTATTACGGACATTAGTTTAGCGACAGAGTTAGTTGCAACGTCTCTCCTAGTTTCTAGCCTTCTGATTTTCGACAATGCTGATACTTGTCGAACCAAAACCTGCATGTCAGCCACCATCCCAGCACAAGCCGCAGCAACATTATGTGTGACTGGGAAAACTTTTTTCGTTGATTTGTTTACTACAAAATTCCCGTAAGAAACCCTTTTCTCTGCTGCAAGTACTACAGAATCACTACAGGTTAGCCCAACCGCAGTGGCACCGGGCATGAATTGAAAAGCCATATTTATTCACGTTAGGAGTAAGTGCAGTTAGATTTAGTCGTTTCTATTGAACAGATAATTAAGACGCAAGTCAATATAGTCATCAGAGATTAGCTCAACTTGTCCAAGTCTCATAAACACAGCGATGGCAGGTATCAAACTGGCCGTGATAAGCCATCATGTATCCTTATTGCCTCTGAAATGAGCCTATTCTGTAGGTCAAGAGCATCCTTGCCTTCTGGATGTCTTGATTCTGCAATAGCCTGAGCGACTATATTCATTATATGCCGTAGAAGAAATTCATCTCCTCGTGATGCTTCTGCCCTATAGGTTAGGTTTGCTTTATTTACGAAAACCACACTTTCATTTACGAAGCTATACCTTGAATCAGACTCGTCCTCATACGGAATAACTTTATAACCTATCTTCTTCAGCACAAAAGTCTTCTTTAGTATTGGCCTTTTAATACTCGTAGTCCCTGGGCCTGTCTTTTGGGTTGTCAACAATCCTTCAGAAAAAGACCCTGGTTCAGCCGAGCCATAATTTGCGTCTGTTATTTGCTGTAAATTTCTAGCTGATGGCATATCATTATCTTCATCATATTCTGCCTTTGCAGCAGGTGGTAATTGACGTTCCCTCAAATCAGAATATTCTTTTTCCAATTTAAAAGACTCATCAACTGTAGTATCATGAACAGGTAGAATAGGTTGCTTTCCTTTAGAATTTTGATCACTTGTAGTTTCTACAATTTCATAGCCTTCAATTTCGTCATGTGGTTCCAGTGTTTCAATTACAGCTTGTCCTAGAACTTTGTCTATTTGTTTATATAATTTTGATTCTTCTCTGGTTATAAGAACATCCTCGTACTCAGCCAAACTCGGGATTACGGTATCCGCAACAAACGCTCTCATTGTTTTGTTAAATCTATCGTATTCCTCATTCTCTATTATTGCCGACTTGTCTGCGAATCGAGAGGTAAGATTATCCTGCCTAACGTAACCAGTAACTCTATTCAATTTGCTTTCGAATCCGAAGGATGTTCTCAACACAATGTGGTTACCAATCATGATGGCGATGCCTCGTTCGTCATCTGAGAGGGGTCTTCGAGCGATAGCCAGTTCACCAGTAATTTTTCCGCCATCCAAACTAATGGGGATTCTATGCCCTTGAATGTCGGGCGCTCTGATTATCTGTGCACCGGAAAAATTCCATTCAGATAACTGATCGGCTCTCTTGATATAAACTTCAAATAGGGGGTGCCGCAATATCGCGAGTTTTCGAATTTCCTTCACTAACCTAGGTTCATCTATCTGTACTTTTGGTGCACTTATTGTCAGTTGCGTTCCATCTTTCCTGAGAGGAGTGTCTCTAACTTCCTTGAGGTCTGAATTACCGGTGAATAGATTATCGAGAGAATTCGAATCGATCACGATGCATTTACTAAAATTGCCCTGTTTCGTCCTTATTTTCATACGTTCAAAAGAAGTAAGAAACGACAAACGACCGGTACCATATCTTCCAGTTCTAACTCGCTTGAATTTGGGAGATATTGATTCAATTCTCTTATGTGGCGAACCTAAAAGCAAAAACTTATCAACACCATTCTTATCCATCCCGGCATCATCTTCTATGCAAATAGATCCATCTTTCAAAATAGTAATCAGAACTTTTGTCGCATCCTCATCGAATGCATTCTCTACAAGCTCCTTGACCACTTCACCAGGAGACACCCAAGTCTTAGTTGCAAATTCTTTGAAAAATGAAGGATGAACTTTTAGCGCTGTACCCATCTCTATGTTGGAACATTATCTCCTCACCTTTATTTATTACTGGTAATACCCGGTGATCATCTTGTATACATTGTTAGATTTGTTCTTGAAATGATTGTATAGCACGATTGATTTATGCAGCCAATTGCCTTCTTGCAAAACACTCAGAAATCCGTAATTTGCCGCAAAATTCTAATTGTTACTAGGCAACTTATTACTCTCAAGTCAACTATAATGACCTAACCCAATGCCTGAAAAAGATTGGAATTGGTCTAATCCATAAATCATCTGCGCTTTTGGGTGAGAAGTCAATAAAATCATAACTGCAGGAACGGACGCACATACGATAATTGTGAGAATTATCAACCATACTGCCGTCATCTTCTCAGCCATAATTCAAAATGCATGCTTTAGATATATAAATTTTCAAGATATGTATATTCACCTTAGGTTAAAGGTCTCAAGATGGAGATTCGACCTCAATTCATTAGTCCTAAGATAAGATTATTATCAAAAGAAGAGAGTTGTCACTGGTTTGGTAGTCTAACCGATTGAATCCATAGTTAAAACCATCATATAGTTGAATTAAATTGTAATAGAACCTGAAATTCAATTACGATTATAAGTAACCATATTGGCTTCAGAATCTTGCGATATGAGACTGCTTGAATATCAAGGAAAGGAGCTCTTCTCTAAATATGGTATTCCAATACCGCCTTCGGAGCTTGTATTCGATCAACAAGGAGTGCTAGAGGCATCAAAGAAAATAGGGTTTCCTCTAGTACTTAAGTCACAGCTAACAGTGGGAGGGAGGGGAAAAGCTGGCGCCATCTTGAAGTGTCTTGACGAATCCCATTTGTTGCCAATGTTCAATGAACTTTTGCACAAGGAAGTGAATGGCGAACTTCCACAAGGAATTCTGGTCGAGTCTATGTTAGCAATTGTAAAGGAGTTATACCTTTCCTTATTTCTAAATCGGGGTAAGAGGTGTTATTCGTTGATATGCTCTGAGGAAGGGGGTGTGGATATAGAATCTACAAGCAATAAAATACTTGTCGATATACAGCTGGAAGGGTTATCAGAGCATGCAGTAGAGGACCTGTTACGGAATCTACAGCTCGAAGAATCACGGCGTAGACTGTTAGCAGAGTTCGTATTAAAATTGGCTAATCTTGTAAAGGAGTGTGAGGCCGAACTTGCCGAAATCAACCCTGTTGGCATCCTGTCTGATGGTAAATGTTTGGCACTTGATTCTAAGGTAATAATTGATGATAATAGCATTTTTCGTCATCCTGATATGAAAAAGTACCAACAAGTATCGAAGCTGCAGGCCCAAGCTGAGGAAAGTGGTTTTTCCTTTGTTGAACTCGATGGAGATATTGCAATCATAGGAAACGGGGCCGGCCTGGTCATGTCTACATTAGATCTTGTAAGTGATAAAGGCGGAAAGCCTGGCGTATTTCTTGATTTTGGGGGCAGAGCAACGACTGAAACGATATACCGAGCTCTTGAAGTGATTAGTAAGATACCGCGAGTTAAAACGATTTTAGTTAACTTGTTCGGAGGAATAGTTAGAACAGATTTGGTAGCTCAAGCGATCGTGGACGCATATCAGGATGGAATTATTGGAGTACCAATCTATGCACGTATTTCTGGCGCCGAATCAGAAAAGGCTCGAATCATGTTGTCTGGGACTAGAGCCAAAATTTACGAGAGTGTAGAAGACGCCATCTCGTCCCTAATGAGGTTTTCAGTCGGAGTAAAAACCTAAAATGCAGCCAAACTTCGATATTTTTAACTTACTTGTAGGAAAACAAGAGGATCAGAATTTTCTTCAAAAGCCAGTAATTATTCAGGGGATAACCGGAAATTTTGGATCGTCTCACACACGACTAATGAAGGCATATGGAACTAAGATAGTAGCCGGGGTAACACCAGGAAAAGGTGGTCAGGACTTTGAAGGAATACCAGTATACAACTCAATTCGGGAAGTCCGCAAAGACTTTGATGTAAAAATTTCTGGAGTCTTCGTTCCGGCCGCTTTTTTTCTAAATGCGGCAAAGGAGGCAGTTGACAATGGTATAAAACTAATTATAGCGATTCCTGAACATGTTCCTGTAAGAGACGCAATTGAAGCAGTAGAATATGCTAAAGCCAAGAACGCGCGTATAGTTGGGCCGAATACGCCGGGAGTAATTGTTCCAGAGGTTATTAAAGTTGGAATTATGCCTCATCAGCCATTCAGTAAGGGAAGGACTGCGGTTTTCTCGCGGAGTGGTACTTTGATGTATGAAGTGTCTTTTCACCTAAGTAGGGCGGGTGTTGGCCAAAGGATAGCACTTGGAATAGGGGGAGATCCTATTAATGGAACGAACCTTATAGAGGCATTTGAGTTGATAAGGAATTCAGACGATGTTGATTCAGTTGTGGTTGTCGGAGAAATTGGTGGAGACGCAGAAGAACTGCTTGCCGAATATATTTTAGATACGGGTTTTGTTAAACCAGTTGTCGCCTATATTGCCGGTAGGTCTGCCCCAAAAGAAAAAAAGATGGGTCACGCGGGCGCGATAATATATGGTAATTACGGTTCTGCACAGTCAAAAATCTCTAAATTCGCAGAGGCAAAAGTGCCAGTTGCAAAGAGACCAGCAGAAATTCCTCAACTGGTTCTGTCAGGAATTGGGCGCCAAGCACGGTAAGCGACACTGGCACATGATAGGAGAATGAAAATAGTCCAGATCATTTATTTCAATTCCAATTGAATCAATTCTTGAAGTAGTCTCTTTTTTCAGGTGTCCCATGAATTAAAGGCAAAGGAGGTTCTTGCTTACGGTGTAATTGAGAAACCAGCAAACATGAATTATTGGGTGACCATTCAAGTTGAGGTAAGCCTTACTTAAAGTTTATATCCATATCCGTGCGCCTTATGATGCTGAAGGATTACAAGAAGCTACAATCTGTTTTCATTCTGTGTGAATCTTGCCATTGGTGTGCGACTTATCTTGACAGGACACGCCTAGTTCTAGATTCCTGCTCTATTTGCAGTTCAAGAAATATATCCAGCTTTCCGATTCTTCCTGATGAATCGTTCAGCTTTAACTATAGTCCAAGTGCTGGAGTAGAGATGGAATTCAAAAGAAGAAAATAAGAAGAGATATTGAGGACAAGGCAATAATACGTCAATGACCTTACCTAGAGTCGAGTTAACAATTTGGACGGAAATTGAGAATGGTTGGAAAAGACTCGATTAGGTATATGCTTTATTTGAGAAATGGGAAGTTCACTCCTAAAGATGCCGATTTATTACTGTCGAGAGCAAGATCGGTTCTCAGTGGAGTAGATGTCATCATCAGGGATGCTAGGGTATCAAGTGACCACATAGAGTATGACATTAGTTTCGCCATTACTGAAGATCTACTGGTAATTGAATCCAAACTTTGTGATATTGGTAATTTCATTGGAGTTTACCAAGTCGTTGAGAGGGAATATGAGAAAAATCAAGCATTACCGTTGGCAATGAAATTCTTCAATGAAGAGAAATATTGGATTGCCCATGAGATACTCGAGGGTGTATGGAAGAAATCCGAGGGGAAAGAAAAGCAATTGCTAAATGGGCTTATTTTGATTGCGGCGGCTTTTGTGCACTACCAAAAGAATGAATCCAAAATTGCTCTTGGCATAATGAGGAGAGCACAGGAAAAGCTGAGATTAGCAAATGGGGACTACTTTCAAATTAATCTTGATTCCCTCAAGCGCGATCTAGACTTCATCTTGAAGTCTAGTTCAATATCCATGGTTAAGCTCTAATTGCTTGGTAATATATTTGGCTGAAAAGTAAGACAGCTGAATTATTTCCTTTTCTTTCTTAGAATCATAGCAATCACTACAAGAACGACTAGAATAAGTAGCATTACAAAGAATGTCGTCTCATTACGAACTACACCTTCTGGCAGTATATTTTTGAAAAAAAGAGAGGTCAAAAGGTCCAAATTCTATATGACATTGTTTTTATTACTTTAAAAAGATTCTAAGTTACAATAATGGAGTCGACGCTAAGCAAGAATTTGGATGCGGTACGCATAGAAAGTAGGGATTTGTCAAAAAGAGAACCAACAACAGATCAAGTCCGGGTTGGACTTGAAATCCACCAGCAGCTTAGTAATGAGCATAAGCTTTTTTGCCGTTGCGCAATGCCCATCTCCAGTGATTGGGAATACAGTTTCAATAGGAGATTGAGATTAACTCGCAGCGAATTAGGAACCCTAGATCCCGCAGCAATTTTTGAATCTAAAAAACACAGAATTACAGAGTACCTAGCAGATCGGGATTCGAGTTGTCTAGTAGAAGCTGATGAAGAGCCTCCACATGACGTAAATACTGATGCACTGGAAACATCCTTGATAGTCTCCCTGGCACTAAAATCTGTTATACAGGATGAATTTCATGTGATGAGAAAGATTGTTATCGACGGTTCGAACACAACTGGTTTCCAGAGGACTACACTCATCGCAAAAGGTGGATACATAGACGTAGAGGGCAAAAAAATTGGAGTGCAAAGCATTTGCCTTGAGGAAGACGCAGCGAGGATTGTGAAACGTGGTGACATGACTAATGCCTATGCAATGGATAGATTAGGAATCCCGTTGGTAGAAATTACATTAGAACCAATATCAGGTTCCGGGCAGTTAGTTAGTGATATTGCTCTAGCAATTGGTCGGCTGCTCAGATCAACGAAAAGAGTTGCCAGAGGCATAGGGACCATAAGACAGGATGTAAACATATCAATTAATAACGGACCCATTGTCGAAGTCAAAGGGGTCCAGCAGCTTTCCCTACTGCCGAAGGTCATAGAGTACGAATCTCTACGACAGTTAAGCTTGAACAAATTGGCAGCGCAACTGCAGAATAAATTATCTGACAAACGCAAACAGGTTGTTAGTCGTATTATTGACGTAACTCATATCCTAAGACCATGTAATTCCATTCGTGTAAAGCGTGTTCTTGAAGAAAACAATAGTAGATTTTTGGCATTGCTTATCCCAGGCTTCAAAGGTATATTAGGATTGGAATATTTTCCAGGGATTAGGTTAGGAAAGCAACTAAGTGAACTTGTCAGATTTTATGGACTTGGTGGTATTTTCCACTCAGATGAGCTACCAAAATATGGAATTTCGGCTAAAGAACTGAGTGAAATTGAGCATGAGCTTGAAATGGTAGATGATGACGCATTTATTCTAGTGGGAGGGTCATTGAAAGTGTTACATCTAGCTGTAAGAAATTTAACTCATAGACTGGAATGTGCAATTAACGGTGTCGTTGCAGAAACCCGTTCTGTTGCTGACGACGGTTCCACTTTGTACTTGAGACCGAGACCGGGTTCGGCTCGCATGTATCCTGAAACTGACATTCCTTATTTCTCCGTCACTGAATCTTACTTGAATTCCCTCAATTCATCAGTACCACGTCCTTGGCCTGTGATAATATCAAATCTGTGTGAGCGATATAGAATAAACACAAAACTTGCAATGCAAATATATGATTCAGATTATTTGGAGTTGTTTTATCAAGTCGCTGCTCAAACAAGGCTTTCTGCGAGTTTTATAGTATCAAAATTAACAGATGAAATTGCAAATTTTCAAAGGCAGGGATTTGATTTGACATTGCTACAAGATGATGTCATTAAGGACACTTTCATGAAAGTAGATCGCGAGAAGCTGGGGAAGGAGTCTGTAACATTAATTTTCGAGAAAATTTTAAATAAAGAGGCATCTAGTGTTGACGAGGCTATATCTTTGTTAGGGATTGAAACGGTCAGTTTAGACAAGATAAATGCAATGGTTGATGAAGTCATACTTGAGAATCGACAAATTGTTATTCAAAAGCGTAACGCATCCCTAGGTCTTCTTATGGGAAGGTGTATGGCTAGCCTAAGAGGCAAGGTGGATGGTCAAACCTTGGATAAGGTACTGAAAGAGAGACTAGGGGATTTTCTAAAGAAGAATGGGGCTGAGTGATTAATAACAAAACGTAGTCTGTACGTATGCTGTCAGGGACACTGTAAAATTAAGGTTAAAACGTCAAAGGCTTAATTTCAAGTACTACTCATGAGTAACTATATTGCCTCCTTTTATATCTTCTAAGCAATTCAAAGATGCAGGCAATAGTTGCAGTTACAATGCCCAATATGAACAAAATGACTCCAATTTTAATCATGTTTATTTCAAATAATTTTGGAGTACCGTTTGGATAGAAAAGTACGCTGCTCGCAAAAAAGATATCAACGTTTGAAAATTCTTTATTCACGTTTCTAATTGATGCTGTATAATTTCCATCTAGTGTAGGTGTAATGTCCAGATGGTATTTGTTGGAAAAGTTTTGATCTGCTATGAGGTTTGCACGCGGATTCAATATCCTGGCATTCAGAACAATACTATCAGGTTCACTTGAAATATAAAGAGAAATATTTTTCCTCCTCTGTACATCTGAAAGCTGAATCGTGGTTTCGTCATTTTGAAATAATGTTCCTTTATACTGAACATTCACAGCATGAAGTGGGTCAGGAACGAAAACCGACGATACAAACACTATTAATAGACCAATACAAATGACGATCAAACTGACTACAAAAGGTAATCGTTTCAAATTATGCCTTGGTAGTTCATAAGATAATTGATAAGTCTTGCTATTCGGTAATTGCCATAGTCTCACTGTTTGTCAAATGCTAGAGTAAATAGTGATATACACTAGATGTATCTATAAATGGAATAGAATAGCGTACCGCTATTGATTATTCAAATCTATGCTTTTTCTTGGATTGACGAGATAAACAAATACATCATCTAATGTAATAGGGGAGACACTAAAGTAAATATTCTTTTTAATAGCCATGCTGGATACTTTTTGTATATTAGATTCAAAAGTAAAGATTCTGAAAATATTCCCACCAGGATCTACTACCGAGCCAAATGTCTTTAACATTTCAATATCTGTGCCCTCTTTTGATATATCAATCCGAACATTTTGGGGGATTTTTGCCTTAAGCGACCTTATAGTTCCCTCTTCGATCACCTTGCCGTTGTCGATAATCAATAATTCATCTGCCAATGATTCTGCTTCATCCATGTAGTGGGTTGTAAGAAGTACGGTTTTTCCTGCGTCTCTCTTTCGTTTAATAGATTTCCATACTTGGCGTCTTGACCCCGGATCTAATCCAATTGTAGGTTCATCAAGAAATAGCAATTCCGCATCGGTAGCCATAGCCATAGCAACCAATATTTTTTGTTTCATACCTCCAGACAAATTCATAGCGGCGGTATCTTTGGCTTTGAACAAATCAAAATCGTTCAGGACCTGCTCTGATCGGATCCTGGATTGATCCTTGCTCATGCCTCTCAATCGTAACCAATTATAGACATGGTCCCAAGGAGTTAATGCTCTTAATGGACGACCCTCCTGCGGAACTACAGTAATTTGATTCCTAATCTTTCCTGGCTCTGAAATTACATCATATCCTAACACTTCAGCGGATCCCGAGGTGGGTAATAATTGGGTCGCACAAATTCTAACGAAAGTTGTCTTGCCTGCACCGTTCCTGCCAAGTAGAGTAAATATCTTGCCAGATTCTACATGTACATTAACATCTCTCAAGGCAAATGCCTTTGAATTCTCATAAGTTTTGTTAATATTTTTAGTTACTATTGCAAGCATATGCAGGATTCCCTTCGACCGGGAATTTTGTGTTTATCTGAGGAAATAAGTGTCATTCAGAGCTAAATCTTTTAAATAGACTCTTTAGAAGATTGCAGCTCCCTAACCAACATTAATGGGAATTCCATGATCTTTAGAGTTCTTAAGTTTGAAGGAAATTTCCAGTATTCCATTTTTAAAATTAGATCTCCCTGATGCAGGGTCTACAGGTTCCGGAAGCTCAATCCGCTTTTGGTATCTCCTTTCACCAGAAATGGATTCAATAGCAACTGATGTTTCGTTTGCCGATATCCGCAGGTCATCTTTGCCGGCACCTGGCAATTCGGCAACAACCTTCATGCTTTCACCATCCCTGATTATATCAACCAGAGGCTCACGCTGCTCACTAACGGAGAACGTTCCTCCCAGAGGACCTGGGAATGAATTGATATTGCCAAACTTGCGAACTATCGGTTTCCCATCTTCACCTATTTTCACAGAGTATCCATATACTACGGGACCCATCTCCCTTACGACTGACCCATCATCGAGTCTTCTTTCTTTCACCAAATTTTTCGGTACCTGTTGATCCATGTTCTTGAGTGCTTCTTGCATCAACTTTTCCATATCTCTCATCATTCCGTCAATGTCGGGAAACCATGAGCTAGGCCTTCTACGACCCAACCATTCATCAAAAGGTGAAGACATAGATTATTTCCGATCGCACTACACGGTTAAAGAATAATAATCTTTCCTACTGTACCTGGTGTTAAATATTACCTGATTTATGTAACTCTTCCAGAAGCCATCTTTGTCTTTCAGAAAGCTTTGTTGGAATTCCAACAGCCAACTTTATTACCATGTCTCCTTTGGACCTATTACCGTAACTTGGAAGACCCCTTCCCTTTAACCTAAACATTGAATCCACCTTAGAACCTGCCGGGATCTTCACTTTTTCTTCACCATTTAGAGTTGGCACTTTCAGGTCTGTTCCAAAAATGAGATCCGTGAATCTAATATTGACGTTGTAAAGGAGGTGGCCACCCTCAAGCCGTTCGTAAAACTCGTGTGGCTTAACATGGATACGAACTAGCAAATCTCCAGAGTATCCGTTCTCTACTGGCATTCCAGCCCCTTTCATTTGCAATGTCATTCCTTCATCTACTCCTGGAGGAACATCAATGACCAGTTTTCTTGTTTCATGTACCTTTCCTGTTGCTTTACAGGCAGGACAAGGCTTTTCAATAATTTCACCGCGTCCATTACACTTCCTACAGGTTTCAAGTGTCACAAACGTCGAGAATCTATTTTGGTTGTAAACTCGCCTTGTTTGCCCCTGTCCATCGCAGGTTCCACATTTGATCACTTTCGTACCTGAAGCGGCACCACTTCCGTTACAATGATGGCACGGTCCAAGAAATGGAATCTGGATCTCTTCTCTTTTTCCTTTAGCAATATCTTCAACAGTGACTTCCAGATCATAGAGCACGTCCTGCCCTTTTCTCCTTCCACCAAAGTTGAATCCAAATCCGAAGGGGTCTGTACGACCCGCAGTCGAAAAACCTCCTCCGAAGAATTGCTCAAAAATGTCCTTGAAGCCCCCAAATCCAATATCCTTGAATATCTCTTCAAAATTCGATTCAGATCCCCTGAAGGCTTCATCAGTTCCCACGTGGCCATACATATCATATCTCTTACGTTTATCATCATCGGACAAGACTGCATATGCTTCAGATATTTGTTTGAATCTTTCCTCAGCAGCAGGGTCCTTGTTCCTATCAGGATGGAACTGGAGAGCCAATTTTCTGTATTTGCTTTTTATTTCATCTTTAGTAGCCTGTCTATTTACCCCTAAGACTTCATAATAATCTTCTTTGCCGCTCATAGCTCTCTTTCACAGTATCAATATCATGTCGGAGGAGAACTATCCTGCCTTCCTTCTTGATTAACCGCAGGACCCTGCGGGCCAGTTGACGCACCGTCTGGATTTGAACTACCCGCTGTGGGCTCAGAAACAGTCTGAGCGGTACTTGCCTGTCTGTATGCCTCTGAACTAATCTCCCCTGTAATATTCTTGAGAGCTTGAGTCTTATTTTTTATTTCATCAATGTTATTTGTAGAAATTGCGTTCCTTAGTTCCTGAATCGCCTTGTTCATTTTCTCAGTTTGATCCGGCTTTATTTTGTCCTTCAAATCATGTTGTACGAGTTTTTCCGCGGCATAAATAAGATTGTCTGCTTCATTTTTCAGTTCAGCCTCTTCCAACTTCTTTTTGTCAGCTTCCGCAAATTGCTCAGACTCCTTTTTGAGTTTTGATATTTCGTCTTTGGAGAGCTTGTTGTTTGCAGCTATCGTGATCTTGGCTTCCTTTGACGTGGCCAAATCTTTCGCGGTCACATTCAAGATTCCATTTGCGTCAATGTCGAAAGTTACTTCTACCTGGGGTATCCCTCTTGGAGCTGGAGGAATTCCTGATAAATTGAACATGCCTAGAGAAACACAGTCGACTGCCATGGGCCGTTCACCCTGAACAATGTGGATCGTTACCGATGTTTGATAATCGGCCGCAGTGGTAAAGACCTTACTCTTTTTTGTAGGAATAGTTGTATTTCTATCAATCAGGGACTCCTTTAAACCGCCCAAAACCTCCACACCTAGCGTAAGAGGAGTGACATCAACCAGCAGAATATCGGTAGACACATCACCCGCAATTATAGCACCCTGAATCGCAGCACCTAATGCTACCGCCTCCATGGGGTCTATTCCTCTCTCAGGTTCCTTCCCCATCACGCTGGCAACAAATTGTCTTACTATTGGCATTCGAGTCGGTCCCCCAATGAGAATGATCTTTTCTATATCTGAAGGATTCAACTTAGCATCTTGCATTGCTTGAAGCATTGGGGCCCTGCAACGCTCTACGATTGGCCGCAACAAATCCTCTAATTTCGACCTCGATATCTGGAGCACCAGGTTCTTTGGTCCACTATTCGGATCATAAGCCAAAAATGGAAGATTTATTTCCGTAGTTAGAACATTCGATAATTCGATTTTCGCTTTTTCTGCTCCTTCCCGTATTCTCATCATCGCTGCTGTATCATTCCGTATATCTATGGAAGATTGGTTTCTAAATTCTTGAACTATGTGTTCTATCAATGTATTATCCATATCAGTTCCACCAAGTTGTGTATCGCCAGAAGTACTCTTCACTTGGAATACACCACCTCCCATTTCCATTACTGTCACATCTAAAGTACCTCCTCCCAAATCGAAGACCATAATTTTTAGATCCTTGTTTACTTTATCAAGCCCATAAGCAAGAGAAGCGGCAGTTGGCTCATTAATAATCCTCACAACTTGCAATCCTGCAATCTCACCTGCATCCTTAGTAGCTTGGCGCTGATTATCATTAAAATACGCGGGAACAGTTATTACCGCCTTATCCACGGCTTCACCCAGATAAGATTCCGTATCCTTCTTAATTTTTTGCAATATGAAAGAAGATATTTGCTGAGGGGTATACTCTTTGCCATAAACTCTAAACTTAAAATCTGTACCAATTTTTCTTTTGGCGGCTATCACAGTACCTTCAGGATTGGCTATCATCTGACGTCTCGCAGGTTCCCCTACCAATAATTGTCCGTCTTTGGTAAATGCTACATATGAGGGAAAAGCCTTCCCACCTATTGATGTTCCTTCAGCGGCCTGAACAATGGTAGGTTTTCCGGCGATCAAAACGGCAGCTGCCGAATTACTTGTCCCTAAATCTATTCCAACAATTTTGCCCATTTCTATTCATTACTCCTTTTCTGATTGATTCGTATCTTTATTTGAAATTATCCTTTTAGAGAGAATAACCAAGCTTGGTCTTAAAACTTTATTGTTGAGCATGAAACCTTTCCTAACTACTTCTATAACCATATTCTCAGGATCGCTTTCACTTGATTTGTAACTAACCGCATCATGTACACTGGGGTCGAAGGGCGTTCCGAGTGCTTCAATTTCCATAATCCCTTCAGACTTCAATACGGACTGGATGTTTCTCAATATGCCTTGCAAACCGTCTATAATAGAGGGCGGGCAATTATTGCCGGCTATTGTATCAATTGCTCTTTCGTAATCATCTTCAATCTTGATGAGTTTCTCGAGCAGGTCTGCACGTACTACCTCCATTCTTGCTTCCATTTGTTTCTCGACCTGTTTTCGATAATTGTCAAAATCGGCAAGAAGATAGCGAAGTCTACTCTGATTTTTTTCAGTTATTTTTTCTAGTTCATCAATTTTTTCTTTCAATCTGGAAACCTGATCCCGGTCTTCCTCTACACATTCATCATTGCCATCCTCAGAATTAGATTCAGACAATAATTTGTCACTATAGTCATTTTCGGAAGACAAACTATTGCTTTCATTGCTCTTCCCAGCAGCGTTTACCTCTTTATTGTCGTCAGTATCTTCATCATTAGGTAAGGTGCTTTCATCATCCATTATCATACATCTAGGCAAGCGGCCATTACCAGATAATTAGATATCGATTAAGGTATATCCGTCAAGTTAAGAGCTGAAGCATACAGATTGTTTAATTGGACCTTAAAATTAATCAAGGGTCGTATTTTCGATAGTTTTCCTTAATGTCCAAAAATGCTCGTGAAGAACTTGGATAAGACGATCGAACAGACAGACTTGTCGATTAATTGAAAAAAAAGATGAATAACCTTTTTAGGTTATTCCTAGATTAGGGAATACAGCTACGCTAACTCCCAATTCGCCCTGAATCTTTCTAATTTTGGTGGCGTATTCTACCATTTTGGGGTTATTTCCTTGAACCTTGGCAATCCGATAGCCTTTCCATGCTTTTCTCAGTGCACCCCAACTTTGTCCGATAGTAAAATTCGACCCTGCGGCCTGTGCAGTTGATTCTTGAAGAGACATTATTGCTGTCATGCTTATGTGAGGTAAAATATACATAATTACTTAGGATGCAATGTCAAATTTCTCAAATACTCAAGTTAAAATTAACTAATGAGAAAGAAATCTATTCTGATCAAGAATATATGAGTGCTAATCACTCCCAAAGAATCTTCCAGTTATTGATTTTCACTATCACGCAACACGTAATTTTCAACTCCACTTTTTTTGGTCCATCTTAAATTCTTAAAGTTCGATATTAAATAATTGTGGAGCATAGATTGACCCATCTCTCACTTTTTTTACCTTGGAAACTGAAAGGTAATGTGGCCAAATTGTCACCATTACACTTCCTTCGGGCACACCCTCTGGTACTTGAATCACTACCACATCTTCTGGATCAACACCGTGATCCCGTAGCGTCTTGACACTCTTTTCAACCATCTCGTTAGACATGCCACTACTGTAAAGATAAACTCTGTCAACATACTCGATCTTCTTGTCCATGCACCCTAGTTTGGAACATCAATATTTAAGAAACTTGCCTCTTACACTCATTGTTAATGGGGGTTTTGCCAAATTCGAACTTTAGCAATCTTCTCATATTTATAGAGATGAAAAATAACTAGATAATAGCAAAACCCCAGGTAAGTGATATTAAAACCGGTAACTATTGAAAGATGTCAATTGCTTTGCCTTTCTAAAATTTGAATACCTGGCCCATTTCTATCTGTTCACGCAGTAGCCAAGTTAATAGAAAAAAAGAATAACTCTAATTTCTACCTCAACTAACATATAATATTTTGGAGCCTAGTTACAGTTTTTTGAAGTAACTTCGTAGTGTTTTCCAACATTTGTCAATTCAAGCAAATTACGTGCGGTGATACCAATCAGCGGTCTATAGCTCATCTATATGAAATTTGGACATGCATCCAGTACACTCATAAATTTCGTCGCCTACTTGACCACTAACATTGAATCGAACTATGGTAGTACATTTTGGACATCTGCCTTCGACAGATCTTCTTTTTTTCTGCGGCCTTGCTGTGCTTCTTCTCCTACCCATCTGTTAATAGAGGCTTATTTTACCGGTTTATAAATCACATGAATAGCACCATAGGACTATCAAACTTGATTCTTGGGAAAGGATCTCTCATCAACCAGTAAGCAAACAAGCAACAATGTAATTCACAGACATGAGACCAGGCAAAATACAACTGGTAACAGAATAGCGATCATTTCACGATTTTAGGATGAACCTCAGACAAAATTATCCTCTAACGAATAAATTAAATGCAAGGATGAGAACATTAACCCCTCTGTGAATGTACAAGATTACATTGAGGTATCAAAACCGCGTATCGTAATTGTACTCGTCATAACAGCCATAACTAGTGCACTGGCGGCGACTAGGTTCGATTCTACTCCGATGGTAGCGTGGGACTTGTCTTCCATTAAGCTTCTGTCTCTGGCCGTGGCTGGAGCTTTAGCATCGATGGGATCAAGCGCCTTGAATCACTATTACGATCGCGATATTGATGGCAAAATGCCTAGAACTGCGAAAAGACCTATCCCGTCGGGGAGAATATCTCCTCGAAATGTTTTGATATATGGTATCTCATTGTGCGCAATATCATTGACCATTTCATTCTTTGCATTGAATTTAGTTACTACCGGTATGATCGCATTGGGAATTTTCTTTTACGTGGTAATATACACTATTTGGTTAAAAAGAACCAATGTCTCTAATATCGTGATCGGAGGTTTTGCAGGGAGCGCAGCTTCAATGGCTGGATGGGCTACAACGACAGGCTCAATTGATACATTGGGTTTTCTAATAGGGTTGCTAGTCTTCCTCTGGACCCCAGCTCATTTCTGGTGCCTTGCAATCAAAACTAGAGAAGAATATGCGAGTGTAAATATTCCCATGCTGCCAGTTTTGGTAGGTAATGAACGGACAGCAGATTATATTCTAGCCAACACTGCAGTACTGTTGCCATATTCTATTGCCTTGTATTTTTTCGGTCTGGGCATGTTATATTTGACAGTGGCTTTGATAGCTGGATCACTCATGCTTTTTTACCATTATAAGTTGACAAAAAATACCACTCCAGCATTTGCTTGGAAAGCTTACAAAGTAACTGCGCCTTATCTTGTTATTATTTTCATTGCACTTGCGTTAGATGCTTTCTTCTATTTTAGGCTGTAAAAATCGGAATAGCTAAAATGAGCAATTAAAAATTGTTGATTTCACACAAAACCGTTAATTGGCTGCAATTCTCATGGAGGTTATTCAATATTGACAGACTGTCTACTAACATTTATGACTTCAATTTGCCCTACTTCCTCTGATCTCTTGATTGATTCCTCTAACAAATCCATCTGACCCTCAGAGTCATTAAGCGTGAAATCTGCAATTACAGCATTCAAGCCGAAGGCTATGGGTTCCACACCATGAGATTTTAGACTCATCCCACTCGGAATATTACTTTTTACCTTACTTAACAGTGATTCCAAATTTACAGCCACATCTGCAGGTAGTATCTTTATTCTAGCCACTAATGTAGTCATAATTATGGTCCCTCAAATCCACAACCAACACATTTGTATGATCTGGCGAATTGTCTGCAACTTTCGCATCTCCAAATCAAAACATATCCGCAATCAGGACAGTAATACTTCACACATTCGTCATTTGGCATAATTGGCCTATTACATGAAGTGCAAATTGGAAGCTGTAGGGGTTTTGACACATTGCAAGATCCAAATTGTCCGAATTTATATCTTGCTTGGGATCAATGAAAAATATTCATAATTGATCGGTAATCTAATGGTAACGGTTCTATGTTTTCCTCGCTAACATGTATGGCTTGGAAAACCTAATAAACCTGCGAGTTTTCAGCGTCCAAAAATCTTCCTGAATTCGTTGCCCACAAGACCCTTCGTCAATCCTATAGCCACATTTGATCTAAGAATTAATGATAGAGCATTGGAGTGGAAATCAAAATCAGTTGTCCTGATAGTTTCCTGTAGCTTATTCGACCTAAAGGACCGGAAGATTTCGTCTAGTGCTCGGTTATCAAGCCTTTCTAAAATCTTGCGTGCAAAAAGCAATTTCTTAAATTCACTCTCAAACAGTAGTCGCCAATCTCTCTCATAATTATGCAAGTATGACGGGTCATTTCGTCTAATGGAGTCAAAAATGGTCCTGCCCGCGATGATTCCCGCTACGCCGCAGCTGTAAATGCCCCCCGCAGTAGATGGCTTCGTCTGACCGGCACAATCTCCTACCTTCAAAACTCTTCCTTGTACAAATGACTCTATCGGGCCACCAACCCAAATGGGGGCGAATATCTTCCTGATTATTGAGAAACTGTCTCCCTTTGATTTAATGAAATTTGTTATCGATTTAGAGACATTAATAGCCCTACCGGCTACACCTACTTTTCCCATTCCATCGCCAATTGGAATGACCCAAGCAAAAAAACCCGGATATAGATCACTATCAAAAAATACCTCTACTTCGTCGCCTTTAATCCATTCTGCGTAGATCTCAAATTGCGCAGAAGGTATGATATTACCTTTATTCATACTAGAAAGCGAACCAATACCCCTTCCATCCACCACATAGTGGCAATGGATATCTCCATCAGAAGCTTTAACGATAAATGCATCAGAGCTGTCTTCCTCGATAGATCTAAAAGAACACCTGGTTCGTATCACTGCCCCCTCTCTCTGTGCCTGTCGTGCGACTTGCTTATCAAATAATCGCCTATCTATGACAAGCACATTTTGATTGGCTGCGTTTACACAAATCTGCGATGATCGAGTTTTAATTTGAGCGTTAATAATATTGTTCTGAACTACATATCCATCAGGCAATATCCCCAAAGCATTCAATCCTTGTAAGCTGACTACGCCGCCACAATGTTCAGGAGTACCTATTTCATGATCCTCCTCAAGTACAATGACGGAAACTCCTCTGCTGGCTAACTCTCGTGCAGCGAATAATCCCGAGACGCTTCCCCCTGCTACCACAACATCAAATTCTTCAGATGGCATTGAAGAAACAATTAATTTGAGAACTTATTAACCAAACTGTAATTAAACTGAACTTTAAACAGGTCATAGTCATCAGAAAGGATTTGCACATGGGTACCGGTAAAATTTCATCCCAGGCTGCTCACGCTGCGGTTCTTGGAGTCGAGCATGCAAGAAATTCTCATCGTGATTGGGTTACTTCATGGTTTAATCAAGGTCAGGCAAAAGTCGTAGTAAAAGTAAAGACTCTTACTGAACTTGGTAAGATTAAGGAAGAGGCTGAGAGATTGATGTTACCTGTAGCAGTAGTTCACGACATGGGACTTACTCAAATACAACCTGGCACTTTGACTTGTATTGGAATTGGTCCAGCACCTTCTGAAATTATAGATAAGGTAACTCGTTGCCTAAAGCTACTTTGATTCAAGAATTAAGTGGAATTTCGTTCTAGGATTGAAAGTAAAGAAGGCAGAAATTGTAAGAACCTGTGTTAAGCTCAAGTCGATATTTACGTATATCGGGATGTCAAACAGGTATATATACTGCCCTTTATAAAGCCAAATTGGTATGCCGCAGACCAAGCCGATAGTGAGTATAGAAAATGTCGTAGCTTCAGCCACAGTCAATCAGACTGTTAATTTGAATTTGATAACACAAATCTTTCCCGATGTAGAATATCACCCTGATCAATTTCCTGGACTCGTATTCCGGTTAAAGTCTCCTAAAACAGCAACGCTGATATTCAGTTCTGGCAAAATGGTATGTACTGGGGCGAAATCTGAAGAACAGGCAATCAAGGCAGTTAAAAATGTCGTACAAAAATTGAAAAAAGGAGGAATCCCAATTGAGAATGAACCACAAATAGAAATACAGAATATTGTTGCATCTGCGAGTTTGGGGGGTAAAATTCATCTGGAACTAGCTGCAAGAGTTCTCCCTCGAAGCATGTATGAACCAGAACAATTCCCGGGGTTGATACACCGTATGTTAGACCCAAAGACAGTAATTTTGCTTTTTGCGAGTGGAAAATTAGTTTGTACTGGTGCTAAAAAAGAAAGCGAGGTATATAGAGCCGTTCACAACTTGCATACATTGCTTGAAGAAAAGAATCTTATGATTTATGAAGGCTGATTTGTGATCATATGAGAGTTCCTGCAAAATCATGACTATTGATCAAAACTTTGTTTTAACCTAGAGGCGGACATGCCCGAACTATGGCTTACATATGGATCTCGGGACATAGTTCTGGACATCAAGGTAGAGAACTTAATTGAATTCGAAAATTCAAGGTTTAACAATCTTCAAGATCAATATTTGGTTCAACAAGCTGAATCGATTTCCTTAGAGGGTGTACGCATTTTTGCGGCAGAAGGTTCGAAGTCGGTTGCAAGAATAATCTCAGTTTTATTGAGTTTGGCAAGGAAAAATTCGGTATCGAACGTTTCTATCGAGTGTTTTCCAGAGGATTATTCCTTACTTTCCAATAGATTAGAGGGCGAAAGACTGGAGAAAGTCAAGGATACCAATGTTGAAATACTAGAGCGAGCAAATGATCCGAAAACAGTTTTTGTATCAACCGTAAAACTCGATCCAGTTTTTGGTTTTAGTGGGATACCAACTAAATTGCTGCGTAAATGTTCGAAGGATAACATGACGGAAGCGTATAACTCGAGAACCACAAATCTCCCAAATCCAGCCGTCAATTCCCCACCATTGCAAGTTGCCCTGGATTTTTGCAAAAACATGTCTGCTAAATGTATTCACGTGACAACTAGCAATACATCGATAGACAGCTTATTTGCGGGGGGTTTACTAGAGTCATTTCAGAACGGAATAAAAAGGATTGAATCGCTTTGTTGCAATGATTACAATAATACTCGCTCCATGATTATCTGTGCCGATAGGGATGCTGACTCGCACATGCACCTATCGGAATCTCTTAGAAACTTGTGGAATTGTGTTCATGTACTTAAGGATGGAGGGTCCGGAATACTCTTTTCAGAAAATAGAAGTGGATTGGGCTCGGTTGCACTTCAAAGGTTTGCAGAGGGAAGGCTCGCAATTGAAGATATTTACACTAATGAGGTATATGTGGAAGGGATGGAGGATTTGATGTTCATGAATGAGCTTAAACAAAAGTATCAACTGGGGATTCTCTCATCCCTCCCTCACTATTTTCTTAGCTCAAAATTTGGATTTCAGACCTTCCCTAGGAGTCACGACGCTCTTGCCAAATTGTTGGAAATAAACGGTAAGGCCCAAAAAATCCTAGTAATCTCTGATCCAAACTTGGCTTTATTCAATTTTTCGACTAACTGACATACAATCAAATCTCGACAAAGTTAAAATAATTATATACTGTTTCATTCTGATCAATTGCAAGCAGCCTTAAGGAAAGTCGGTGATTGTATTTTTCATAGATGTGAAGAGAAGGACTTGCCTTCTGTAATAGAAATTAATTTGAATTCATTGCCTGAACATTACTCTGATTATTTCTTCCATTCTATTCTTAGGGAATTGCCAGAGGCATTTATAGTGGCGGAAATTTCAAATGACATCATTGGATATGTAATGTGCAAGATCGAATATGGATTCTCCAATTTTAGAAAACTCGGCTTTGTAAAAAAAGGTCATGTAGTTTCTATAGCCGTACTTGAAAAGGTCAGAGGTAGGGGAGTCGGTAAAGTGCTTATGGAGGAAGCTCTCAGTGGAATAGTCTCAAGGAGATGTGATGAAATTTACCTTGAAGTTAGAACCAGCAATAATGCCGCTATCAAGATGTATGAAAACCTGAATTTTCAAGTGAAATCAAGGTTAAGGGCCTATTATCGTGACGGGGAAGATGCGTTCCTAATGGCGCTAGAGCTTTCATGAACATGATATTTTCGTTAAGGGGAGAGTTCGTTTGAAAAGTAGCAAGCCTGCTGGATTTGCATTATTATTTCTTTCAATACTTGCGTTAGTTGGTTATGCATATCTATTGCTAGTTAGTCAGTGGAGTGAAATAGTGCTGAAGTTAACTATATTGATTATTGTAGGAATATTGGCGACAATTACGGCTTGGATAGGCTATACCATGGCTTCGGCACCAGATAAAACATGATTAAGTGGCATGCATTATTCATGGGTCTGTACATCTGAAACGATCTGGTAAAATCTAGGCCCGACTTCTCTAACTACTCGACTGAACGTGATAATGTGTTTATAGCTTTTAAATGCATCTCTCGCATCGCTTTCACCTTTTTCCACCGCATCCTTCTTGTTATGAGCACCGACATGACTAAAATAATGTATAGTACCTTTACCATTCGCTAAGCAAGAGACAGCATCATGAACAAAGTCTTTCGCCCTCTCAGGCAATGGCATTAGAACTCTATTACATTTTTCCTTCAAGTGACTTCTTGTAATTTGAGCCGCGTCCCCAAATAGAGGAACAACCCTGTCATTCACTCCATTAATACTGCAATTAGCCTGGCATAGATTATAAGCAACTAAGTTAGAATCCACTGAATAAACTCTTGTAGTCTTATTGGATCTTGCAATAAGGATTGAAAAGGTGCCTACACCTCCGAACAAATTTGCTATTGTTTCATTGTCTCTAACCAATAGGGCAATGCGTTTCCTCTCTGTTGATAACCTAGGCGAGAAATACGCATTAGAAACGTCCACCTTAAAGGTGCAACCATTTTCTCGGTAATAAGCAACTGTACTATTCACTCCGGCTAGATATTCTAACTGTCGTAATCTATAGTCACCATCTATTTTTGACGTTTGACAAAAGACAGATTTAGCGCCGTTTACCTTATTAAGCAACGTTTCTGCAATTAGTTTTTTTTTTGGTGCAATGAGGATGGTATTTTGATTATTATTATCCCACCTACATTGTCGAAAGAAGAATAAAGTTGATCTATTTCGTCTATTTCTAGAGTATTTCTTAGTGTGTTTTTTAGCATCCTGGCCATATACATCAGGCTATTGTTTTTTTGTAATAGTAGTTACCTGAGTCCTTTTGTTTCCTATCCAATCTGCTTCCTTCTTTATTAATCCTGGGTCTACCAGTAGTATCATCTCTTCTGTAAGTAATTGACAGGAGCTCCAAAAACCTGTTAATACCTTCCTCCTTCTCAACTGAAGCCTGAGCGAAGCCCTCCACGCCTGGCGTTCCTGTAAATATAACCAAGGAGTCGGCCACTAAATCAATCAACTGCATATCATGATCTATTATTAGTGCTGATTTTCCCTCAGCCTTGATAAAACGATGAAGAAACTTCGCAAAAGTTATTCTGTCTTCCACGTCAAGAAAGGCAGATGGCTCATCGAAGGCATATATGTCTGCACTTCGAAGAAGCGTGCAACAAATTGCAACCTTCTGAAGTTCTCCGCCGCTAAGCGTGCTTACTTGCTTATCATATAACCTTCGCATTGCCATTGGATTCATAATCTGATCTTCAACTGAAGAACCATCTATATCCGTGCCATAAGCTGCTTGCATTAATGAACGAGTATCTCCTTTGTAATCTTGGGTTAAATATTGTGGTTTGTAAGAGATTTTAGCCTTCATTTCTATTTGTCCCTCTTCGGGTCTGTCAAGGCCAGCAATCATTCTCATTAAAGTGGTCTTGCCTAGTGCATTCGCTCCTATCAATCCTATAATTTCGCCTTCTCGAATTCGTCCCGCAGATGCTCTTAATTTAAAAGTAGAAAACGATCGTACCAAGGCAGAATATTCGGCAATGGGATTTTCAAGTATAATATCCCCATACTGTCTCGAACCGTCAAATCTAAATGACTTTTCGCGGAATCTAACATTTTCAGAAGGTATGAATCCTTCTAGAAAATTGTTGATACCCACCCTGGTACCTAACAGCGGCGATACTATTCCATAAGCTCCAGGTTCTCCATATAAAATATGTATATAATCAGAAAGATAATCTAATAAAGTCAGATCATGTTCGACTACGGTAACGCTTTTTCCTTCGTCAGCAATCTTCTTTATAACTTTTGCAACTGCTAAGCGCTGGTAAATATCGTTATAAGAGGAAGGCTCATCGAAGAAATAGTAATCTGCTTCTTTGCTGCAAGCCACCGCGACAGCCAATCGTTGAAGTTCGCCTCCGCTTAACTGTGAGACTAGATTGTCCAGCGAGCCTACTAAGCCTAATTCGTTGACGAGTTTGTCTGTATTTCCCTTCTCCTCGTACTTATCCAATAGCTCACGAGCAGTGCCTTTGAAGGTTTTTGGAATTTGAAACACTAGCTGTGGCTTAATTGATACACTAAGCGTTCCGTTGGAAATTTTCTCGAAGTGTGATTTTAATTCGTTGCCATTAAAATTATTTAGGACATCCTGCCACTCTGATTGATTGGCGTAATTTCCTAAATTAGGTTTGATATTACCGGACAAAATGTTTATAATAGTAGACTTGCCCATGCCGTTCCTCCCCAGGAGACCTACAACTGCCCCTTTTTTAGGTGTCGGCAAATGATACAGGCGGAATGAATTGATACCATATTGATGAATTTTATGATTCCCAAGCTCTTTTGCTAAATTGACTATCACAATAGCGTCGAATGGACATTTCTTTATACAAATGCCGCATCCAGTGCATAATTCTTCTGATATGACCGCCTTTCCATCCTCTGGCCGCTGAACTATACATTCACCTCCAGTCTTATTTACTGGACAGTAAATGATACATTCGAGCCCACATTTTTTTGGTTTGCAAAGATCCTCATTTAAAGCAGCAACGCGATGAGAAGCTGAAGAAACATCTCCCATTATTATGAGTTATTTTAATCCATGACATATTATAATTCTTCAGTTCACCCCATTTAACGCACGTGAGAGCAAGGGTAGTAGCTTGCATCATCCGTGTGATTTTGTAAATTCAATATAGCTTTATCCAGACTTATGTTTTGGCCCAATAAAGTTAAATTAGGATTCGAGACTTAATAAGTCAAGCCGGCCATAGCGGCAGGGTGCGACCCGGTCCCATTCCGAACCCGGAAGTCAAACCTGTCGTCGCTGCTGTGTTACTGATCTGCGTGAGCGGTTGGGAAGCAGCAGTGCTGGCATTTATGATTTGTGTGGATTGTCTAATTCAATGTTTAGGCTATTCGCATTTCCAAAGATTTCGCTTCGAAACTAAAGCTCAAGTGTTTACCTTATCCCCAAGGTGTATATTTGCCAATAGATTTCTTACAATACCTCCTATTTCATCGATAATTAAATATGCAGATACAAACCCTACTGGATCCCAAGCTTTACTTTCTATTAGACAAGCATAATTTACCACTCGAACGGAAATGGATCTTACCTCTTCATTAAGTATCTTTTTCCGTACTGCACGATATAATCCTTCGTTGTTATTGAGTCTTTCAGCAAGTACACTTCCACTCCAACCAAGCTCATCAACAATTCCATCTACTACACTATAAAACGGCGAAGCATTCAACAACATTCCGTGATTTAGATCAGTTTCTATTAGGTGCATATTGCGAATGAGGCAATACATATTGTGAAACGGTCCAAACCTCATAACTTCTTCGGATCCTACATAGTCGATATTCCCGTTTAAGATCGTTAAGAAGCCATCTCGATTCTTTAGCCATCGTTCAAAATATGGTTTATAAAAATCGTCAACGTCTGACAGAAAATTCCCTATTCTGCTACTCACGCCGTTTTCCATCAAGAGTGTAACTATTTCATCATTTCGCATAACTGGCATGATAGAACAACGGTATAGGTGAACTTTAAATCTTAAATTGCGTCAGTAACTTGAGAATTGTTCTCACGGCGAATCCTGTGGCCCCCTTGACAATGTAGCTTTTCTCAATACTTCCTTCTTGAACCCAGGCTGTGCCGGCAATGTCCAAATGAGCCCATGGGGTATTGCCAACAAAGTGGGACAGAAACGCAGCGGCGGTAATTGCACCGGCGGATCTACCACCGATATTCTTTATGTCTGCCACTGTGCTTTTTATTTGCTCTTTATGTTCCTCAAAAATAGGAAGTTGCCATATCTTTTCGCCTGACAAATTGGCCGCCGACAGGATTTTATCAGCTAGTTTTTGGTCGTTCCCAAGTAAGGCAGCAACATTTGAACCAAGAGCTATGATCGCCGCTCCAGTTAGGGTGGCCATGTCCACAATTGTCTTAGGTGAATACGTATCCACTCCATATGACAAAGCGTCAGCCATGATTATCCTCCCCTCAGCATCGGTGTTCGCAATCTCTATCGTCTTTCCATTGTGCATTCTGATTATATCTCCTGGCCGATAGGAATTGCCCGAAGGCATATTTTCCACGGCAGGGACTATGCCAATTATGTCAAGTGGTAAAGACAGGCGATCCACTGCCTTCATTATTGCGATAACGTTGCATCCACCACATTTGTCAAATTTCATTTCGTCCATTTTTTCAGAAGGTTTAAGGGAAATGCCTCCCGTATCGAAGGTTACGGCTTTTCCTAGAATAAGAAAATCTTTCTGCCCGTCATTTCTTCCCAAATATTCTATTATGATGAGTTTTGGCGGAGAGCTACTTCCTGCTCCCACCGCAAAGATTCCATTCAATTGATTAGATTTGAGCTCCGTTGCTTCAATTATCCGTACTTTAATCCTAGAGGATGATGCTAATTCCAATGCTATTTTCGCAAGCTCTGCAGGAGAGCATTCGTTAGGAGGCAGGTTTCCGAGGTCTCTTGCGAAATTCACTGATTCAGAAATTATCGAACTTTCCTTTACAACGTTTACTAATGTTTGGTTATAGTCATCGACGAGGATATATGACTTTTCTATTTCTTTATCCGAATCTGGTTCCTTGACTGTCTTGTATTTGTTAAACGAATAATTTGCAAGTTTGATCCCTTCGGTTGTTGCTGAAACAATTTCCTTGCTTGGCTTACTCGTTAGAAAAATCGAGAATTCTTTCAGGCCTAACCTTCTAACCTTTTGAGTAACTTTTCCTGCCAATAGTCTTGCTGATTCAGGGGTAAAATCTTGTTTGTTCCCTAGCCCAATCAATAGAACTTTCCTTGCCACGTCCGTATCATTAGAATGTAAAAGGGAAGTATTCCCAAAATTCGCGCTAAATTCACCTCTCGAAAATAAGTCTTGCTTTATTTTTTCCAGTCCACTCGATAGATTTGAGATATTGAAAAAATTCAATTCATCCTTGAATACACCCAACGCAAGAAGCTCAGTTTTTAAGGAAAAAGACTCCCTGGAAACGACTATCACATCCAGCATAAGCATTTGCTCTTACTCACATTATTTTAAACTAACGAAGATGCAAGTCAGCTTAAGCATGGACTATTACTTGAGAACTTAATGTTACTACATTCAACTATTTCTAAAAATTAGCTCGTTCACCACGAAATTCAAGATGTAGCTTCGTTTCTCAAACTAGTTTATAATTCAGGAGTTTTTCACATGAATCTCTATTACTCAACTTCATTGCAATAATTCAGGATCCTGGTTACATGCGTACATGCGTGCAAACAAAAGATTCGACTATTGGAATATCCTTACAGAGTCGATCAAAAGACCTATTAAATCTAAATACAGAACACGTATACAATAGCTAATAAAGATGTAACATGTTGAAACGGGGATTGGGACGATTGACTAGGGATGATCTTCTGGGTTTACCGGCAGAATTGAAGAAGTTTTTGAAGCTTGAGACATACTCCTTGCTTATCAAGGGCAATTCTGGTACTGGAAAGACGACGTTATCTCTCACAATTTTAAGGTCATTAGAGGAAACAAAGAATTTTTTTTATATCTCGACTAGAACTTCTCCAAAACAACTTTTCGACCATTATCCATGGTTATCCGAATTCGCTAATGCTACTGATGACGTAAGTCAATATAACAACGCTGATGAGCAAATAACTCACCCTAATTTCGAAGATGCGCGTTTGGATGAACCCGAATCACTCTTTGAACGGATTACTAATGAGTTAATGGATATTAAAAGTCCTATAATTGTAATAGACAGCTGGGATGCGATTGCGTCTTTAATGGACAAAGAGTCGCGTATAAATAATGAACGAGTACTTCAGACGTGGCGCGAAAGGGCTAAGGCAAAAATTATCTTTGTTAGTGAGGGCATTGATGAGTCGCCTTTAGATTTTATGGTTGATGGTGTACTGGAATTAAGGAACGATATCTTCGAAGACAGTCGGGTTAGAAAGCTATTAATCCGAAAATTGAGGGGGATTGGGGTAGAAAATAATGCTTATTTGTTCTCACTTAAGGACAATATGGTTATGTTCTTAGATAAGTACATACCATTCAGTTACGCTAATCTTCTCACCAATGTGGACAATTGGATTTACAAAAGTACAGAGAGTGGAAGTACTGACGTATCTTTGACTAGCGGGTACAAAGATCTGGACGTTTCACTAAAAGGAGATTATGGAAAGGGCAGCATAGTGATTATTGAAAAACCCAAGATGCTATCCCATTCATTACCATTCCTATTTATTGAAAAAATAATTGGAAAATTTGTACGAAAGGATGGCGCTATTTTAATACGAGATTATTGGATTCTTAATAATCTAAACAGGGGATTAAAGTCAGCTGGAGCTGCTACACCCATTAGCGACTCCAGATTTCAGTATTTGGAATTTGCGCCCGGAACTCGTGAGAATACGAAAACAACTAATTTTAGACGAAAAATTTTGAGTCAGTCGGCGGTAACTTTGCAAGACTCGCCAGAACTTAATAGCAAAAAGCATATTCTGAATATCATGGGAACGGATGAATTACGTAAAGACATTATTGGTAATGACCTGACTCTTTATGATTTGTGCACAATGATGAAGAGTAGATTTGATTTGTCTTTTCTTATTGTAGAAAGGGAAGAGGATGTATCACAGTTCTCATCTTTTGCCGATGTTCACCTAAAATTTGCTATCCTCTTTGGTAGTTTAGTTCTACGATGTGTTATACCATCAGAGGGACTATTCGGTGTTAACTTTTCAAGAACCCGACACGAACTGCAATTAAGTAAGTTATTATGATCAAGTGCTTAGCTTGTAGTACTCTTCCGCATAGTTTTCTTCAAGACCGACCGGAAGCAACTCTTTCATCTGATCATAGTAGGATAGAAATGTGTTACCCTTATGAGTAATTTTGTAAACCATCTTCGTCCCATTATAGACTTCTTGTATAAGCCCGCTTTGCAAGAGAGAGTCAAGATATATTTTACATTGGTCGTTACTCAACATTGCTTTGTACATGATTTTCGTACGTGTCTCCTCTCTATTGGCAGATTTCAATATAGCCGCAATAACCTCATACCTGCTTCTATTCTTCATATTCGAACATTTCAAGGATAACATCGGATATAATAGGAGTGAAACTATCAGATAGAAATAAAGTTCTCAAAAAATAAAGTGTTCATCTATGCACCTCCTGTTGTAGAGGTTTTCACTGTATAAAAACTATAAATAAAATGAATTTCAAATTGTTGAGAATATCATTCATTGAATAATTAGCTCGAGGGGTTAATGTTATGCGAGCATCGCATGAGAGGAACTCGAGGAATTCCGATTCCATTACCTTTCAAAAATAATTTAGTGCCATCTTGATTTCCAGGTGGCCGCTCTTAATATGAAAGTTAGATACATTAAGAACGGAGAACGCTTTGAAACAATAGGTTCGATCGGAACCTGCCATCCCATGCATTTATTTGACATTGAATTCTAAATTCAAAAAATTGTTGCATCAAATAATTTTATCATATCCTCTTAGCATCTAAAACTAACTGAGGACATTAACCTAGGCAAATTACACTATAGAGCATAAATGGTAACTGAGCATGGCTAGAATTCATGATTAAAGAATGACAAATTCTAAAGAGGCTCAGGGATCACTACTAGTATCTCCACATCTCCAGAATTATTCTGGCATTGGTTATGCTTATGCCGATGAGCCGAAAATACGTAAAATGAATATCAGAAGATGATTATTCTTAATTCGATGCCGCATTGCAGCTTTCCCGGTCTTTAAATTGATAAATTCTAAACGTAAATGATTATTTTCATTTAATATCCTCATAATGCGATCTCATTTTAACCAAATCTAATGTACTCGTGGGATAGTTTAAATATTTCATGCTATGAAGCATATTAATTTCCCTAGGATCTCTAGAAGAACTAGACTAATAATAAAAATTCTGAAATAAAGCTGTCTTTCATTAGAATATTCTAATTTCTAGAAAAACTATTGATAATAGAAGAACAGTTTGTTCAGTTCAGATGAATAGCCCAGTGGAGACAAAGCACTTGAAGTCGGAACGCAATTACGCTAGTGATAACGATCTTCTCTACTGTAATCAATGCAAGAATCAAACTGTAATCTTTGATATGGTTTCTAGCGAATATGTTTGTAGTTCTTGTGGATGTGTTTCTACCGAGAAATTATATAATAACGAGGACAACTCTTACAGCGCCAGAACAGGATATAGTGATAGAGCCCGAACAGGCATGCCTGAGTCCCTTGCAATACATCACAAGGGGCTCTCGACACTGATTGGAATGAATGATACTGATGCGAGAGGGAAGGTACTCGATCCAACTCAAAGAATTAGCATTCAAAGGTTGCGGACTTGGAACAATCGCTCTCAGCTCAATGATTCCATCTCGAGAAATCTTGAAAAGGCATTAAAATTTCTCAACAATTTCGGTGACAAACTATACTTAAGTCAGGCAGTTATGGAAAGTGCTGCCTATATCTATAGAAAAGCGGCTGTAAAAAAATTGGCGAAAGGAAGATCTACGTTAGGATTGGTTGGCGCTGCTATATACGCAGCTTGCAGGGAAACAGCAACGCCCAAAACAATTTCAGATATAGCTACTGTGTGCAATCTATCCAGTAAGGACGTTATGTCTCACTATAAATTAATTCTGAGAGAGCTTTCATTGCAAATTCCTGTACTCCATGGAACCGATTACGTAACTCTCATTGCTAATCGATTGAAATTGTCAGAAAAAACAAAAAGAGAGGCATTGAGAATTTATTCTTTGGTACAAGAAAATGGGATTTCAATCGGAAAGAATCCTCGGGCCCTAGCCGGTGCAGTAATATATTTAGCATCCCAGAATTGTAATGAATTTCTCAGACAGGTAGAAATATGCCAAGTTGCCGATATTTCAACAGTTTCCCTAAGAAAAAGATGCAAGGAAATAAAGTTCGCAGTAAAAATTTGAAGCAAACACAATTTTAGCAATATTGACTTAACTCCATTTAAAATTAGAGAATTGAGATAGTTCGATTACCCATTGGAAAGAGAAATATGGGATGCTACATGATTGTTCAAAAGTCAATAGGAGTAGAGTTGGTACAAGGCTCATCGAGGATTAATTGATATAGACAGAAAAGGGATAGTTAGATGGGGAGAACTTGAATGATGGATCCAATCGATAAGTCGATTTTAGTTTCGATTTATTCTGCTAAATTTGAATCGATTCCGAATCCATACGAAAATACCAAGAATAGACCCATCATACCAAAAGAGCTTTTCGAGTCTAGAATAAACAAATTGCGAAATTTGGGCTTCATAGAGAGATCTGAAATTGCCCTAACTTTCCTTGGAAGGGAATCTATAAAGGTTGTATTAGTTGGGGGTGTTTTTGATATACTACATCCTGGCCATTTGCATACATTAAAGGCTGCCAAGTCTTATGGAGACGTCTTGGTTGTAGTTGTTGCTCGAAGCTCCACAGCTTTGAAAATTAACAAATCAAGGATAATATATCATGATGAAATACAGAGAAAGGAATTAGTCTCGTCTATAAGGTGCGTAGATATAGCAATCGTCGGGTTTGAAGGTACCTTGTATAAGACTGTAGAATATGTAAAACCGGACATAATTGCTCTGGGCTACGATCAAGCACATGGTGAAAAGGAAATTGCCTTGAATTGTAGAAAGCGCGGTCTTAACATACAAGTTGTTAGACTGAATACCCCGATTCCTCGAATAAAGAGTTCCTCACTGAAACAGGAACTAGGTGCTTCGATTTATGATATTTAGGAAGATGAAGTCGTACTCGAGACTTCGATCTTTATCTTGTCTCCATTTTTTAATCCAAGTGTATCTTTAAGTGGTACAGATGAAATAATCTCCACTAAACTCTCGTCATAGTGCGATCTTTCCAGTAATAGTAGATGAGCATCAATATTATGTATATCATTTAAAGTTACTGGGAAGCATTTGACCCATCCGTAAGTTCGCTTTGTGTCATTATATCCCTTTACTAATATATACGGGATGCGTTCAATTTTCTTTCTGTTCCTTATAGAGGGATTGCTTGAAACTTTGACATTGAGAGTTCCCGCGTACGGAATGTAGCCAAGCTTACTTTCGAACTGCTTCTTATATCCTGGAAGAGACATATAATATCCTCCTTCGCCAATTCCTGAAACGATTACTCCTTCGATTATGATCGCTGTCCGTGAAAAATTAATGGCCGAAACAAGCATAGATGAAACATCTTTAACGGTCTGAATTCCTTTTTCAGTAACATGAATTCTAAATCCATGCCCCACTTTAATGCGTTCTATAAAGTTTTGATTCTCTAACTCTAAAATAATTTTAGATGTGGCTTGTTGTGATTTATTGATTTCTGTGGCTACACTTGTACTTGTCGCTTCTACGAAATCCTTGCCAGCTCCCTTCATTAATAATTTTGCAATTGTAATAACATACTCTAACCGGACATTGACCATTTAATTTCTAATTGCTTATACCAATTTGACTAAAAGTCATGACATTGATATCACTAGATTTCTTAAGATCACCTGTCCTATGCCCAACAATAAACTCAATTCCTGCCTTGTCAGCCGCATCGATCAAACGCTGAGTCACTATCCCATCCATGACAAGCAATTTTCCACCTTCCGCCGAATCCAATTTCTTGATAATTTCAGATACTGGTATTTTCAACAACGTCTTCATAGATTCATCCAGCACTATTGCCTCTAGTGTTTCGTTTATTTGAGGAAATACGTCCCTCACGGTAGTCAAGATCTCTGGCCTATTTTGAATCAATTGTTTAGCAGAATCATCATGATCAGCGTGTCTGTATTCAGCCTCCCTTGCATCATGTTTCTGTTGTTTTCTTTCTGATTTCACATATTGATGAGGTGAACCTGGCTGTTCCTCCCTAGACTCCAATGCGTCCTTTAGTATGTCAGCAATTTCCAATGGAGTACATTCTTCTACCTCTTTGCCAGAAGGAGCCCTGAGAACTTTGTCAATTTTCACAAGTCCTTGTAGCTCCTTTAAAATCAAGTCAGCAGCCCTATCTCCATCTAAAAAAGCAACAACCTTCTTTCCGGTTGTTAGTTTCGTAACGCTTTCGTCTATTTTTGCTCCCTCGATGGCAATTGCATTATCGAAGCCTGCTCGAAGCAGGTTAATCACATCAGCTCTTCCTTCAACTAAGATTATGACTGAAGAGTCGAAGACGCCCGTTCCACAAGCAAGCTGTGCGTTACCAAACGTAGTAAGCTTACCAGGTTTACTGGCATCATATACGTCTCTTAACATTTCCTCGCCTTCACTTATTGTTTTTGTGGCCCAGTCCTGTACTATTTTCTTTGCCCTGTCCACAATAATTTTTTTCTTTATTGCCCTAATATCGTCAATTCCGACCAAGGAAAATTTTGCCTGGAAGGGACCAACCTTATCTATACTCTCTATCGCGGCAGCGATCAAAGCCGCAGTTGAGATATCCGTGCTCATAGGGATTAATGCGTCACCCTTTGCCATGTTAGACTTGCTGTCAACATTTACCTCTATCCTACCAACTTTTGATACTTTTTGTAGTTCGTTGAGATTCATTTCAGGTCCTAGTAACCCTTCAGTTTGACCGAAAATTGCGCCGATAATGTCTGCCTTTTCTACAAGACCATCAACTTCAAATTTTAATTTAACATGATATTTAACTATCCCAGTATTAGGCACTTTCTAACCCTCAAATTTAATGATACGAACCTTAGGTGCGTTCGCTTGAATATAAGTGCTTTGAAAAAGTGGACGAATATAATAAGTCCTAGAAAATTGCATCAATCAAAGTGTTTAGTTCATTTTCCAAATGATAGGCCTACAATATCTGTCCTTAATTCGACCTTCATTTTTGTCTATTTTCTAGATACATTATAGGAAGATTTGAAATTGAAAAATAGAATTTTTTTTAATTGCGTAATCGAACGATTATCGCAGTAAATACGGCAAGAAACAATAAATTCAGGAAAAAGATTAATTATGCGTTTTTAGACTCTCCTATTATTAACGATGACAGATTGGGATCTTCTAACTCCCGGAATTGGACTAACAGTAATTGGAATCGTAGGTGTTGGAATTTCACTTGCAGGTTTGGCGAAGACGTTTATGGACGGAATGCACGCAGTTTCTTTACTTACAATGTTTATCGGATTAATTATTCTCGTGCCGGGGCTTTTTAAGGACGGTTTCCCATCGTCGGCGAAAGCAAAGTCTGCCACCTTCATAACACTTGGATTTCTTGTAACTTTTGGCCTTGCCGCGGCAGTAACAGTTAGTAGTCAAGTACCGAGTATATTTGCATACATCGGACTGATGCTTATAATCTCAATCCCTGCTACAGTGCTCGCCGTTGCGTCTTACAAAAGAACACCATATTTTAAGGCAATAGCGGTAATTTTTATAGGAGCTGCAATTGTTGGTGGTTCGAGCTTCTACGTATTTGGATTAGTTACTCCAAAGGTTTCACAAGAACAAACCAGTCAGGAACAGAATTCTGACGTCGGCAACTCCACGAATGCAACAATGGTAACAAGCGTCGAGAATATGGTAAACATTACGATTCTTCCTGGAGCGTCAGCTATTGGCAATCCAAGTTTTGATCCTGCCAACCTAACTGTGAGTACTAGCGAAGTTGTACAGTGGACGAACAAGGACAATGTTCCGCATACCGTGACAAGTTTGGCAGACGATGGGAAAACCTTTGATTCTTCAATTATAGCGCCAGGAGGGAATTACACATTGGATATTTCCAAGCTAGCAGCAGGGGAATATGGTTATTTTTGCACTTTGCACCCTGACATGAAAGGCCTTCTGACCGTGACTAGTTAGAACCTGATTAGTAAATGGTATGATGTATAACATCGAGTCTAAAAGAAGTAGGCGTATGATGCCTAACTACGCGAGCTAAGAAATTAATTGATAAGCAATGGCTCATGTACCGAGGAAAAAATAATAACAGTCTCCAATTTAGAATTGTCTTGTGACCTTAGTAGAAAAGCTAGTCATTACCAAGAAACATATCGAAGATCTAGTAGAATACGCCTCACGGCATACGCCATTTGAGGCTTGTTCGCTTCTGCTTGGAGTAGCTAAGGATCAACTATCAATGGTAAAAGAGACATATCATATGAAAAACACAGATAAATCTATCAATTCTTTCAAGATGGCAGAACCGGATTTAATAGCTGCATACCAATATTCACTGGAAAAAAAATTGAACGTTATCGGCATATATCATTCACATACACATGGAATTAGGCCATCAATGGAGGACCTGGTCTATATGGAGATTAATCCCGTAATCTGGTTAATTTATTCAGTCTTAGATTGTAAATTCGGTGCCTATGTTCTGGAAACTTCTTTAAGAAATATCTTGATTGACATTGTTAAGGAGTAAGTCTATCAGTATCACGGGGAAATAAGACTACTTCCCGTATGTTGTCCGTAGAGGCAAGCATCATCATCAATCTATCAAGTCCAATTCCGCAACCCGAATGCGGGGGCATCCCCCAGTCAAATGTTTTTAAGTGATAATGGAAACTTTTTGGATTCAGTCCCTGGTCAATCATTTTGCTTTCAAGTTTCTCATGATTATGTTCCCTTGAACCCCCAGATACCAATTCTAGGTATCCATACTGCAGGTCGAAAGACTTTGATAAAAGTTTGTTTTCCTCATGTTCCATTATGTAAAAGGGCTTCAAGTTTGTAGGCCAATCTGTTATGAAATATAGTCCTCTATGTAAACCACCCAACTTTCTAAGGGCTAAATCAGACAAATCATCTCCAAATTCTACCTGATCGCCAGTGTCTCGTAATTCTTGAATACATTTCTCGTAGGTTAACCGAGGTATTTTTGCACTCGAGCCTTTTTCCTGTAATTCACCGAAGTCAATTATTTTTCCAGGGAACCTAGCTGATAGCTCGGCCAGAGTTGACAATACTAACACTTCTACCAGATCAATTATATCTTCGTAATCCAGATAAGCTGCCTCAAGATCTATACTAATAAATTCAGAGAGATGCCTGACAGTATGTGAAGATTCAGCTCTGAAATAGGGTGCTATTTCGAATACCCTTTCGAGCCCCAAAACAAGCTCTTCCTTGTATAGTTGGGGACTCTGAGCAAGGAAAGCTCTCTTCTTGAAATATTCAAATTCAAATAGATTAGCTCCACCTTCTGTTGCAGATCCAATTATTTTTGGAGTTTGTACTTCTATGAACATTCTTGATCTGAGTACTTTGCGGATCACATGAAGTGCTTCGGATCGGATCTTGAATAAGTTTGAAACATTCTCATTCCTAAGATCGAGAGCTCTACAATCTAATCTCTTGTCTAATGAAGACTCGAGTCTGCCAGTAGGATCAATAGGTAAAGGCTGAGTGGCTCTTCCTGTAACTGTGATTTCTTTAATATTGATTTCTACAGACAGGTTCTTTGCCTTTGTTTTAGCAATTATTCCACAGACTGTAACTGAGCTCTGCCTCGAGATTTCTTTAATTTTGTCAAGAATACTTCCGGTGGCGATTCCTTGAGCTAGTCCAGTCATATCTCTCATTTTAAGGAACCCTATTTTACCAATATGAGAAATGTCTACAATCCATCCAGCGAAGGTAACATACTCGCCTATCTGTTTCTCGCCTAACGAGTTAGCAAAAGTTCTCTTACCCGAAATTTGGGGCAACTATTAGTCTCCTAACACTTCAACTAATAATTCAATGTCTTTAATCTCCTCTGCGATGTGTCTAATTTTTTCTACCTTTTCAGAAATCTTAGTAAAGTCTTTCTTGGCAACAGTCACCTGGGTTACCTTATGACCGTCAGGCAGCCAAATCATATTTGAGTTTCCTATCCTAATTGGGAAAAAGAGATTCTCTAAGAACTTTCTAGGTGAAGAATCAGCCTCAATAAGCCAAGCATTCCCCTGAAATTCTTCTTGTATTTTCTTGATGAGGCGTTCGTTAGATCTTAAAAAACTGATGTCTGGAGCTCGAAAGAACAAGAGAAATTCCTCATCAACCCTCTTTGAACTCATGAGTGTCAATTTATCCAAATCTTGATTGTTTGCCGATAATCTTGTCAATCTAATCGATCCTTCTACATCTTCTTGTGTTAACTCTCCAGTTCTCAATTTATTCTCGCATAGAGAACATAGACTTCCTGACCTAGCATCGAATGTACAAATTGGAGTTTTCATTAATTACAAGGCACCGCATTTGTCTTATGAGGATTGATCATTATATATCCTGTCCGCTAGCAAAATTAAATAAGTTGTAAAATCTAAGCAAATGAGGTTTGAGTACCCTCTATGAACCATATGGTAGATGTAATTTAGACGTATTATTTGTGAGTCTGAATGAAATTATCATGTAGTGAGGTCCTACACAAATGGAATCAACTCTTATTGTCGAAAAGCTTAGTGTATTCTACATCTCCGAACGAGAAGTCGTAAGGGCCGTTGATGGCGTTAGTTTTGAACTCACTCACAATTATTGTATTGGTTTGGCAGGTGAGTCTGGTTGTGGCAAAAGTACCTTAGGGACTGCATTGTTACGTTCGGTGCAGCCGCCTGGCAAAATTATGGCTGGATCAGTCACTTTGGATGGAACTGATATTTTTTCAATTTCAAATTCTGATTTTGACAAAAAGATTAGATGGAAGAAAATTGCGATGATTTTCCAGGGAGCGATGAACTCCCTCAATCCAGTATTTACCGTAGGGAAACAAATGAACGAAATTCTAGAAGAGCATAATTTCCCAGGAAATATCTCTGCTTGCATTAAGGCAGCTTTGCAGCAAGTACTACTTGATGAATCAATAGTTAAGAAATATCCTCACGAACTAAGCGGAGGACAAAAACAAAGGATAATCATTGCTATGGCATTGTTGCTAAAGCCACAGATACTTATCGCAGATGAACCAACCACTTCTTTAGATGTTTTGGTTCAGGCACAAATCATAAATTTGCTCAAGAGTCTCAAAAAGCAATTTGGATTGTCGATTTTGTTCATTTCTCATGATTTGGGAGTGATTTCGGAGCTTGCAGATAGCGTTGCTATTATGTATGCTGGACAAATTGTAGAATTTGGCGCTTCCAGACATATTTACTCTAATCCTAGACATCCCTATACCCAGAAACTGATAGCGGCTGTTCCCCGTATGAAAGATGAACGAGAAAATTTAGAATCATTGAAGGGCAAGCCACCTGACTTGGCAGCTCTACAAGAAGGTTGCAGATTTGCCGATAGATGCCCACTAGCAATGGATATTTGTAAGCTGAATCCTCATATGCCTGAAGTTGAAGGCGCAATGGTCAGGTGTTGGCTGTATTAGTGAAAATATTATTCCAATATAAAGATCATTCAAGTTACTAATACACATGCTTTTTCTAGTTTCCTAATATGCATACTTTCGAGTAAATTCTGGGATTAGACTTTCTAATAGATAATCTAGCTTTCAAAAGTTTTTTAATTTGGAAAGCCAATCAAGTGGATACGGATCTTTGCATCGTAACAAGTACTAAGTATTATATTATCTAGCCAACATTTCATGTCAAACATATTTCACATCACATGTTAATTCTGTAAGAACAAATTATCTCTGCTATTGAACATACTGATTGCGGAAGATGATATTGATACTATTCGAATTTACGACAAGCTCCTCAGGGAAAGAGGACATGATGTGACGCTTACCAATGATGGTCAAAAATGTTTAGCAATTTATCATGAAGCAATGAATGCTTTGCATGATAAAGCAAAATCGATGTACTCGTGTTTGCCATTTGATACGGTGGTCTTGGATTACAAGATCCCTAGCATGGATGGATTTGAAGTCGCAAGAAAAATAATGTCAATCAACTCGCATCAGCGGATTATACTAGCGTCCGCATACAGTAAGGATATTTTTGAAGATGCAGCAGAATTTTTCAATCTTCCAATAGAGATAATTCAAAAGCCATTCGCAGGAAGCAAGCTTCTTGATCTGTTAGAAAACAAAGGCGGTAATCGAGAGCGTTATTCTAACCCAAAGATACTAGATTAACATCACCAATCAATGTTTGTTGCCTAATATAGAACCCAATAGTCTGAAGACCGATTGAAAGAACGACGATGACGCAGGTATCTCATATTAGATCCAAATTTATGATGCAGTAGTACCAGTATATCAATGGGTAAATTTAGAGTTTCTCTGTATGCTAATTATTTGGCTCATCTCATCGTATAAATGCAGGAATTCAAAGCCGCTCGAGGTAGTTCTGAAAGTCTTGTTAATATTGTCGTACTCTAGAAATCCCCGCCCAATTAAGAGTTTTGAGTATTCTAAGACCTGAGTATGCGTAAGAAACGAACTGAACATTATCTTAGTAATTCTTGCTCCTCCACCAGACCCAGATGTCATTAGAATTGAAGCAAATATCTCTTCTCTGTCGCGTGACTTCAATTCACTCTTTGTGTTTCAGCTGCTAATATATAAACGAGAGCAAACAGCAAGATAGCTAATTCCATTTTGAGCTGTTTTCAAGGCGTAACCAGGGAGAACAACACAAGAACTGATTAACTAGAATTCAACTATTGAATAGTTATTTTTCTTCCTACCTCGTAAGCCAGTTTCTCTAGTAAATACATTAGTCGCTTGAATTTAAGTAAATGCGTCGGGACTTGAGATGATCAATAAAGTCTGAAGAAAATGAAGCCTTTTCTGCGAGATTTGCCTGATTAACTTCTTGCCCGCTCATCCAAATTATGTTGCCGTCCAGATCGATCTCTACTTTCCTGGATCTTTCCAAGTAACGTAAAATTGGATTAATCTTCGCTTCGTTCAACTTGTTCTTCAAAATTGATTTGAGGTTTCTTACCTTTGGATAAGGTAAACCAATATTTTGTAATGCCTCAACGAAGATTTTAACTTCAGAATCGGAAATTTCATTTGCTGGTTTCCTATTATTTGAGGTATATTTCTTAATTCGTATGAGTTGAATCATTTGCTACGCTTCAAAAACCTTTCGGACAATATATCGCTTGATGGCAATAGTATTTGAGATCCATTATTCATTTTATGCCAAATCCATCAATTGAGATTACTTCTATGCTGATTCTTTTTCATTGGTTATCGCTAATTGCATTGGATCGTAGGATTGAAAGGTAAGAATGCAAAAAGCGCTTTGCGTACTTATTTGCATAGTCTTCTGAGCCGCGGTGCGATGTACCTTGCGATCGAAGGTGATGATAAAACTCGTGTAGAACAATGAAAGGATTGTAGAAAATCTCAGAATTCATAGCATAAATTTTTCTTTCTCTGCCAACATAGACAGCGTAAACTGTCTTTCTTTTCCCTTTAATTGTTCCAACTTTGATTTCAGGCGCTGCAACTTTGTAAAATGCCGAAAGAAGAGTGAGTGCATCTTCAGTCTTCTTGTCTAATATTAATTTCACCACATCAAATTGAGTTTGAAGGTCTGGCATTGAACTTGGTTGATAACTATTTCTTTTCATTTCACCTTGTGAGAGATGGATTGAATCTTATTTATTATTGATACTTCATATGATAAGCGAAATTTCTATTTGAATATCTGATAGGGTAATCTCATATCAATACAAGTGCTAAGTATTTTTACAAGCTGATTCAAATTGTCTGACATTCCTCTGTAAGTAAATTTAATGGCTCAAACAGCATGGCATTAACGCAAGTTCCGGATTGGATAGAAGACCAAATCACCACCACCAAAGAAACTAGCGGACAATCAAAAAGTAATTTTACTGTTGGACAAAGCTGGGGAGCACTTCGAAAAGCCTGGAAGGGCTATCGAATTGCAAAAGTACAAGCAGACAATGCGCGAATGAATGAATATGCAAACAAAATCCGAAAAATTCAAGGCGAACTAAACATCGCCGTATCTTCATTTCCTCAACTGGGGATATCTTAACTAGCTTCCATAGAGTTACGATATCTCTAAAATTTTTTTATCCTGAAATTCGATCAATATACTATTTAACCTAAGAAAATCCACTAATGAATCATGGCAATTTAGTCTAATCTATTATTTTTTATTCTTCTATATCTTGTTTTTAATAATAGTTGGCAATATCCTTTGCAAACTGTTCATGAATTTAGACTAGGTCTACGCATGATGTAATATTGATTCGATACATCCACCCTTTGCAACCGTATTCAGATACACCAAGATTATTTGGACAATAGATGAAAACCTTATCTGGTACGCAGCATATATGATTATGTCTATATGTTTGTGGCAGACCAGCTTGCTCCTACTAGCAAGGAAACGAACAAGTGGGAATGTGAAGTTTGCGGAAAAATATTTGATAGCTGGAAAAATATTTGATAGCTGGTACATTTACAGCTATCATAAGCTCTTAGAACACAGCAAAGATGCTCGACCTCCAATTGGAATAGGGTAATGGGTAATATCAAGAGGGTTAAATCGAATAAATTGACGGCGTTCCCAATTGCTAAGTTAACTTGAATTCCTTTGCGATACTAGAGGCGGTTAATGATAATTACAGGTCTCTGACTTGCCAGCTTTAATTCCTGATTTACCAGATTAAGCCAAAAATTAAATAATCTCAAATGGTGCCATATCATGAGCGATGCCTCTTACAACTACCGAAACTAGTCGTTTGTACGAAATAATTAATCTTTATACTGGTACAATCACTGAAATAGTAAAGACAGTCCGGGAAAATCTTCATACCAAAGAGACTTACAATGATGACGAAGGATACATAACCGGATTCGTGAATGGCTGTATTATAACACACTATTTACTGAATCTTAAATATCAATATGGAAAGGTTCTTAAAATTGATGAGAAGAAACAGGTCTATGATATCGTCTTTGAGAAAATAGACGCAATCACAAATAAGATACACGAGGCCGAATTATAGCTCAGTTTGAAGGGTTTCTAGGGGCTAAACAATTTGAAGTCAACTAATTAATGGGGTCATCCTAGGCTTATTTCATAGGTTCTCATACCGAGAATTGATGGCAAATCGATTTCTTAAAGTCTGAAGAAAGCGGATACTACGCAAGATATTTTATAAACATCCAAAAATATGGGCGGCAACTTGTATAACCTGCTTAGAGTCCAAATTGATTCGTAAAATATCAGAATTTGAAAATTTTAACCGCAACCTAATTCAAAAACCTGTTTATATTACTTATTTCTATATATACCCCTTATCCCTGAATTCAAGGTTAGAAAGGCATTAATTAGCGTCTTTTCCTTACCAACACTATGCAAGGTCTTCAAAAACAAAAATGTAGTTCTTGTGGCATTTCATTTATGTCTGAAAATGAAAATACGCTATGCCCTTCTTGCCTTGAGAATTCAGTTCCCAAGCAAGATCATAATCATGGCCATGAGGCTGGTCATGGATGCGGCTGCGGGCACTAAAAAAATTAAATTCAAGCCTATTTTTTTCCTAAAGTTCTCCGTTTAGATGATTAGTCTAGATGTACATTAGTGTGCGAGTTTTGACATACATTAAGATCTTATTGATTGGTAACAGTTGGATTGATAATTTTGCTCTTTGCACTCTATATTGAGCAGACGACATGGTTATTGCCAAATTAATCAGCATCATTGCGGGGGGTCGCAAATGAGATTTGATATCCATCAGGATCTCTTAAATGGAAATATCTTTCTCCCCATGTCGCGTTAGATGGCTCATTCTCAAAGACAATAATGCGTGACAGATCTACATCATTCCTTAACACCGAATATAGTCTATCAATATCCGTTGTGTGAAAGATAATGCGAAAATAATTTGTCGATAAGTGTTTGTAAATCTCTGCTGATAATTCCAAATTAATGTATGACTTATAACCATGGTCCTTAATCTCAAATGAACTAAACTTTTCATTGGATCCACCATAACAAAGAGTCAGACCAGGAAGTTTTGAATAAAAAAGACAAGACCTAGTCATGTTCGACACTGTAAGTGTTACTGCGGAAATTTGTAATACAGTCATAACTATTGCAGCGTTTTGACGAATGTAACTTAAATAGCTATATGCAGATCGAATAAATTTAACATTGGGCATTTACCACTCGGATTAACAACTAGTGTGATAACAAGTCTCCCTTCCGTTAAGGATCTGAATTCGGCAGTAATAATTGAGCCTCTACTATTTCTGAAAAAATGAAATTTTTACTAGCTTTTAGGATTGGACTAGGACTGCCGTACTGATTGAATTAATAAAGATCTTATGTTTTTCAAGGCACATATTTGAGCAATTGTTTTATCAACATGCCTTAAGCATTGAATGGCGCACCTTATTACTAGCCCACAGGAATAGAGTAATTGGATTGTTGAGTGCACACAATTAGATTTATTAGATCAGATCGATAATATTGATTATGATCAATAAAGTAGGGGGAGTTATTGTTTTCGTATCGGATCAGGGGCAATCGGTGAAATTCTACACCGAGAAACTTGGATTTGACATTTTAATAAACATGCCATACAAAGGGGGTAAGTGGATAGAAGTGGGCCCTCCGAAATCCGAAACTACATTGAGTCTCATGGTTCCTGATGAAAAGATGATGCCCTCTGCGGATGTCGAATATGCAAAAGGTCTGATTGGCAAATCTACTGGGATATGGTTTTACGCTGATGATATTCAATCTTCATATGAAGAGTTGAAAAGTAAAGGAGTCAATATTACCATTCCAGAGCAGCAAGATTGGGGTGGCATTATATCGCAAATCAGAGACCCTGATGGCAATACATTTGCTCTTTTTTCATCGCCTTAGTTTCTATGATTGACGGCTCAAGAAATCTACAGTTGGAAATGCAGTTGACATTGTAGTTATACATCTAAATGTCGAGATTTAGATATAGTACTAGTAGCAATATCATGAAAGGGACATCTTGGTTATTAAAATATAGTAGACTAGCTACGATATTTTATTGGGTAACGAATCCATTATCACAGAATGGTACTAACCAATTGCATTTTGTTTTTATTCTTTTCCTCTTAAAAATACCAAAATTTATTAGGATCTAGGTGATACAGCCATCCGATACATATAACCCAGTCTTAGCCTCATTCTGAGAAGTACTTCTTAATAATTGATTCCATCTTTAGCTTGGCTACGTCCATATCACCAAGGATTTCTGGATGTTTATGCCTTAAATGTTTTAGAACGAATCTAACTTCGTCTCCACAGATTTTGCAGGTCGCTTTCCCGAACATTTGGTTAAAATCATTGAAGGTATTAGTAAAATCTTCCTGTCTTTAGCTAACTTTAACTTGATTCGTATGTGCATGACACATTTATCCTGGCCCGAATTATTTCATCGGGCGGCATGTGCGGCAATTTGAAAAAGGTTGAATTTAACTCGAAGAAATGTAATCCGTGTATGTGATATAGTAATTTGTGGACTTTATTTTTGAGGGTGAGAAATTAAGAACATATTATTTCACATATGTTTATTGGTCCAATTCCTACTTAATTTTGCCCAAGGATTTACCGAAAATTTGGCTAATAGGATAGACTTTATGAATCAAATCTAGTAGCTACCGAACACTCTCTCAATTGGTTCTCGCAACTTTCGTAGAACATTGTCTAGGGCTAAAAATGAGTGCCACTTGGAATTGGAACAATCCACCCCTCTCATCTAGAGAGTTTTTTTGTTGAGGTAGAACAGCAGATAGCAAGAGAGACCTATAAGTAGCCAGGTCGTTTTATCGTCGTTGTTTGGAAAAAATTGTTTCTAGAAGTGTACTGATACTTTCATGAATAACACATATAGAGTATGTTAAGTCGCCTTATTTTGATATCTAGGCTAATGGCTATTTTACAAAGGGCCAAACACAATCCCATCTTAATGCCGGATGTTTCTAATTGGTGGGAATCTAAAGCTGTATTTAATTGTGGAATAATAAGTGATAAAAATACAATTCACATGTTGTACAGGGCTATTGGAGAATATGAATACTACGTCTCTAGAATTGGATATGCTTCAAGTACCGATGGCATATCATTCGAAAGACGTAAATGCATGGCCATTTACCCACAAGAAGAATATGAAAGATATGGTTTAGAAGATCCTCGACTAATGAGAATAGGAAATGATGTGTATGTGACTTATGTTGTACTTTCAAATTATGTTAAGGAGAGACCTTCGGCTTCCACGGCGCTTGCTAAAACAAATGATTTTTTTTACTATAAACGAGCTGGGATTATTACGATTCCTAATTCTGATGACAAAGATACTGTGTTGTTTCCCAAAGAGAACGGTGATGAACACAATTCAGAATATAGAATTCTTCACAGACCAAGCAATTGGGTTGGTCCCAAATATAATACTGACAAGCCGAGCATTTGGATGAGTGAAGGTCATTCAATAACTGACTACCATAAACATACTCTCCTGATTAAACCAGAACAACGTTGGGAATCTCTTAAAATTGGAGTTGGGATTCCGCCCATAAAGACAAGACAGGGTTGGCTCGTAATTTACCATGGTGTCAGTATGGACAGAGTTTACAGCGCAGGTGCTTTATTATTGGATGTACGCGAACCAACGAAGATCCTTGGTAGAACAAAAGAACCTATTTTGCGCCCTGAAGAAACTTATGAGAAGACGGGGGATGTCGGAAATGTTGTCTTCCCTACAGGAGCCTGTATATTGGATGGAACATTATTTGTCTATTATGGAGGTGCAGACAAGGTTTGCTGTGTGGCCACTACAGATTTGGGAACCTTTCTAGACCATATTTTATCCCAACCCAATTAGCCTTAAGATGTGAACGATAGAATATCGATTATCTGAAGTAAGAATAGTGCTACGATGCGCTAGACTTTTTTTAGCTAACGACTACGATCTAAAATTGCGGATTTCAATCGCTCGTCGGTAAGACCCAATCATTTCATCCAAACAGAGCTGAACATGAGGAAGTGTTCCCCACAACGTTTGCTCACCATAATTATGACCATATCTTTGCGAACTTCCAATTTTTTCTCGTCCTTTGAGTTCGCTTAGATAAATTTCCGGGACTTTCGACGAATCGTACCCGTTCTTCTTGGCAATAACGTTCAATGCGTCATGTATTCCAGAACCATGTTGGGCTGCTTGTTTTTTACGGTATGCTATATCATAGGGTATTCCCAATTTAACAGCCAAGTCTCGGTGGACACGCTTGCCGTACATATCATCCTTACCAATCACATTTAGTTCAAGTTTTGTCCGCAATGCGACACGGATTACTTCCGTATCCAAGTACGGTTCTCTTATTTCTATACTGTGATACATTGCAATTTTATCTTCTCTTTCCAAAGTCTCTTTGTATAGTAGACTAAGGTCATTTGCCATATGTTTGCCGAGTAGCGAATATCCTTCCCGCTCTACTATCTTAGGATACCATGAGTATCCACCATACAGTTCATCTGCTCCCTGTCCCGTGTACATTACCCTCAATCCATCTCTGTGGGCCAGATCGACAGCAGCAAATACTGGTATTGCAACCTCCACCTGACCAACATTGTTATCTTCTATAACCTCGACTATTCTAGGTAACATACTTTCTACTTCATCTAACTCAAGAGCATTCGTGTGCAAAGGAAGGTCCAACTTTTTAGCAACTTCCTCAGCAAACAACACATCTGGAGAATTCTTTAATCCCCCACAATAACAAATGACTTCTGGTACCATTTTTTTTGCAAGGTAAGCAATAAGAACACTATCTATACCTCCAGAAAATATTATTCCAACTTTTTCGAGATCCCTAGTACGTTTTTTCATAGAAGCCAATAATGCCCGCTGGTAAGCTGAAACAGCCTCTGTGTTATCGTTATACACTACTTTCTTTCTTTCAGAATCATTGATAAAATGCTTCCCTAGTTCAAACTCTTTCATTACAAAATTTGAATCTATCAGCACGACGGTACCAGGCATGATTCTACCTATTTCTCCCCTTGGGGCGATACCAAGCAATGATTTTTTCTCAGAGGCAAAGGCAAGGACATCTTGGTGGTCAGTGTAGTACAGTTGTCTTACACCAAGCTGATCTCGCGCTAATGCGATCAAACCCGTTTTACAATCTCTAATAGCAAATGCGTATATGCCGTCAAGAATATCAGTAGTCTTCTTGATTGCTTTAATAAGGTCGTCACCGTCACCCAGATATTGTTCGACTAGGTGAATAATTACTTCGCTATCACTTTTTGTGACAAATTTGTGAGTGTTCGACAGTTGTTCTCGGATTTCCTTGTGATTGTAGATCTCTCCGTTATGGGCAAGTATGAGTCTTCCATCGCAACTTTCCAACGGCTGCCTTCCAGAGCTACCGCCCACAATTGCAAGCCTACTGTGCCCGAGAGCAAAATTCCCAGAGAAATGATTTTTGGAAAGTTCATTCAGACTCTTAAAGTAGAGAAGTTTGTCTCCCAACAATAATCCTGAACCATCTGGTCCTCTATTTGGCATTCTAGTCAACATGTCAGTTATACTGTCTGCTATATCACTTCCATTTTTGCTCAAAATTCCTGCTATACTACACATTTTCTATTATCACTATCTTATTTACTGAAATCGAACTCACTATCTACCCAAAAGCCCTTCGACTATTGAGGAGTCAGTGGCCCTAATTTACTACAGGACTCATCCCTTATGAAAGTTACTTTCCATCAGAAATCATAAGACTTTAGTTGCGAACTTCCAAATTATGTGTAGTATTCAATTTCGATCATTAGAAATATCATACTAAGCAGTAAAGATGACTAAATATTCAAAAATGCCCATTGTCCCGAATATAGACTAAATAGCAGCATTTCCTCGAATTTACTTAACGACGCATCGAATGTCTTCTAAGCACTCGTATTGAACTCACCCCGTTGATGCACTAATGAAAATTACTATACTTGACATAAAGATCCATTAACTTGTCAAAAGATATTATAAACTGAGTAATCTTTGATAGTTTGTGCAAATAGGCGAGCATACAGTTAATCCAGCACTTTTGATAATTGATATGCAAAACGGATTTGTAAGCAAGGGTGGCTCTTACGATCTCATGGGAATCAATACGGCAAAATACCGAAGCATAATACCCAACGTCAAAAGGCTTATCCAAACTTGCAGAAGTGCAAAGATACCAATTTTTTTCACCCAAGCTGTACGTGAAGGTACAGGCATAGATCTATTAACAAGAACTCACAAGATCCTTCCAAAATCAAGGGAGGAGAGAATTCGAACCAGGCCAATATGTGTTCGAGGTACGTGGGATGCTGATATAGTTGAAGAAATTTCTCCAACTAAGCAGGATCACGTAGTAATAAAAAGACGCGATTCCGCTTTTCAAGATACTGAAATGGAAGTATGGTTGCGAAGTTTTGGAATAGATACAATCATATTTTCTGGTATCGATACCTGCATTTGCGTCGAGAGTTCACTTAGGGATGCTTTCAATCACGGTTATGATGTTATCTTAATATCTGATGCCACAGCATCTATGAACAAGAACTACACTTCTACCACAGAAAACATTAGAGAATACTATGGATTGGTCATGACGTTAGATGAATTTAAGATTGATTTGACTTACCAGATTCCTAAAATTAGGAGTTAGTCATATATCTGCTGAAGTTGCTTCCTCATCATTTGAAGTCTTGCTTTTACCACTTTAAGAACTGGTGACCACCCTCGTCAAATGAGCATTATCAAGTATTATTGCTTTTCATAATTGCGAAACCTAAAGTAGCTCAGCGGAATCAATCCGGTACTTTTATGCAAACTTACAGAACAATCCATGAATTTGTTAAGAGGTTTGAGAATCATTCTAATCTTACTCCAACCCCTGTGTTATTCAGGCAATACTATCAGCTGGTCGGTCATAGTTGGCTCATGATACTCACAATAGATTTGATAGATGCCAGGATTGTCTACTGTGAATGTTGCAGTTCCGTTTCGTCCAGGCGCAAGCTCTGAATCAACCGAATCTGGGTTATCGATCGTAAAAGTCTATCTGTCACCATTTGCGGCTTCATATTGTAAAACTTTATTGTCACATTATCATTCTGATTTACCTCAATTGTCTTGAGAGAAAATTGGCCAGGAGTAAAAAGACATATTAAATGCCGGAATCGCCGCATTAAATTCGAAGTTTCTATTAATGGATTTATTAACATCATTGAATGTTCCTAATAGTTCTATTGTCACATTTCCAGCTTCGACAATAGCGGTAGACAGTGCTGGATACAATAAGACTGTTCCTGTCAACATTACCAGTATTAGAGGAACCAAATACGCTTCCAGATCAGTCATTGTCAGAATCGTATGTCCTTTTTACATAACGTTTATGGCCTTTATTGGTCAATTGTTTCCTCCATTGAAGTTTCTTTGCAATCTGTTCTATGTCCAACTATTAGGTACACAAGTCTCAAACCTACAATTAAAAAAAATAATCTAATGCTTAGCTTGACTAAGACAAAAATCAATCTATTGAAAACTATCTGGTAAAATGTTACTTATTCAGTATTACATACTTGTGCCACCTTGTATATTACGAATTGAACTATTGAATAGGGAACTATGACATAAACAATAAAAATAAGTCGAAGACTATGACTGTCCTCATATGGACATACCTCACCGCAACAAGTATGTATGCGAATATTACCACGAAAAATTTCAAAATTATGAGAAGCTTATTGCACACACAAAACATGTTCATCATCATCCAGTAGTCAAATGTCGCGAAAGTGGTAAAGAATTCATACATGAAAAAGACAGATTACATCATGCTAGAGAGGAACACGAACAAAAGTTAGATTATAGGACTCTCAAAGATTCTTAAAAGACAAAGAAAATTGGATCTCCTCAAGATCAGGTAGATGAAAGTACTAAGAGTTTTGGTGATAATTTTTAGATCAGATGCGGACATCAAATTTTCATCATACTTTCCCCACAATACCCAGCCTATAAGGAAAATTACTTTGATAAGAATTGAGTGCAAATTCATGATTCATTGAAATATTTTGGAATGATGTTAAACTCTTTATATTGAGTCCGTAGATTATACTTACTAATGCCTTACCCTGAAAAACTTGAATCCTTGCGTGACAAAGCTCTCTTTTCAATAGAAATAGAAAATTGTGTTTTGGCTGTTAATGATATCGCCAAATATGGTGACAAAGCTCTTCCAACTTTGACAGAAATTCTAACTTCGTCTACTGATTCAGAAGTAATAAGGGCAGCTCGATCCGCAATTGATAGGATAAAAGAAAGGAAAAAAAATTGATAACAAATCATGCCATTCGTACGTCCTATCAAATAATTGCTTGATATTTCTCTTGCAATTAGGTGATGATTACAGATACTGCCAATATGTTACAACATCATAACGGGATTCTATATCACGATTAGATTGGCATGTTAAATCTATGCGAAGTCAGGTACAAAAAATTAACCTAATGTTTCAGACATTGTCAGACTCTTTTAGCATAAGCACATAGGGGCTCGAATTAGGGGAGTTAGTACGATGCACAACCAATCAATTTCACTCCTTCGTGTGAAAAGATCCGTGATCCATTTATCAAGTCGATGACATTCCTAATAGCTGGGTCCTCGGGTCCCAAATATTGGGCTCTATAGTCCCCTTTGCGTACTTGATAACCCTAAATAAGTCAAGGAGGCAAATATGTACCTTGAAATAGCAACGCATTGAATTGGAACAAGTATTGAATTCAATAAGTTATATACATGTTGAATTTCATAGTTCCTCACAGTTACTATTTGCGGTATCTTCATTTGGGTTAAAGTCAGTGATATTGTCAACACCTTCGCCGCAGTCAAAAATATCATGTCCATCACCTCCAATAAGAATGTCGTTGTCAGGGCCGCCAAAGAGGTAATCGTTTCCTTTTCCTCCATATATCGTATTTCCGCCGCCACCAAATACTAAGTTGCTACCAGAATCCCCGAAGAGAAAATCATTTCCAGCCTGTCCAAAAAGCTGGTCCGAACCCTCTCCGCCTAAAATCGTGTCAGCTCCCTTACCTCCATAAATTACATCCGCGTCACGGAATCCCTCGATAAAGTCATTCCCTGCTAAACCATAAATTGTTTCAGGTCCGTTCACTCCCAATATTTTATCATTATGATTGGTTCCCACACAATTCGTTCGAGGGATAAAACCGTTTCCTAAGCAGCGGATCAAGTGGCCAACACCACCTGATAAATCATCTTCACTTTGTGTGCCAATTAGATTAAACGCTGATAATTCTTTGGATGAGGAACTATCGGCGAGCAAAGTAAAGACTGAGATAAGTATCAATAGATACCTTGGATTCACACGTTTAATCAATGAGTTAGGTGCTTTAAAAAAATATAAATGGGTATTGAAAATGACTATAGAAACTTTATTCCATTTGAAATTTAAAAATAATTATCTATGGGTGCATTCAATTAGCTATTCGATAATATACTAACATTATTTCCTTTAGTTTGTCCCTTTTCATTCTCCTTCAAGACTAAAGGAAGTAAGACAATAATCTAAAAGAGCGTTGATTCAATAAATTCATCAACTACTAACTACAAGCAAGTGCAAATGCCTTATATCATTATACGGTAGATTGGTTTCCCTATCTTCCGAAATATCTGACAAGCGGCTGCAAAGTCCTATGGATGTAAACTTCAATCACGATTATTCGCGTTTTTTTCAAAACTGTAATAGATTTCATATCATCAATACAAATTTACAAAGATAATCTTAATATATTTAGGAATCTATTATTATTCTGTGTCTGAATTATTGCCACGAAAGCATAAGAAAGATTCGGATTATAGCAATAACAAGAAAACAATAGAATACACTTGCGGTTGCAGGTACTCGTTTAATCATTACACGTTGTTAGAACGAGTATGTCCGGACCATGAAAACGAAATCATCGCTCAGTGTTGAATAGATCCGAATGAATAGGTTAAGTCCTATAGTGGGGTATCTTATTGCCAGCGGAAGTTATCTGTAAGAAGGCCACCTCCTTCAGTTTTTAGCGTAACATGAGATACATGCTATCAAGTAAATCTGAAGGCATGCCCATAAGTTTATGCTGAAATTTCTATACCGATACACCCTAATAATACCTAATGATAGATTAGATTGATAACATTTTGGAAGCAACGAAATGCACATCTTGCAATGTGACGATACATCCAAACTTCGTAGGACACCACAAGTGTGGCCATTCTAACTGTCCTGTCTGTAAAACTCCAGTAGTCAGTTCCCAATACTGGCCTCATATAAGATCTCATCCAGGACATGAGAATGATGCGCCCCTTCCTCCCCGATCAGCGCCGATAGATACAAGACAAAGACACAGGGGATGATTATTAATCTGCTGTACTCGTAAATTGACTATTATGAGTTTCAATAAAAAGTCAAGTGCAGCATAAGCGCCATAACCTCAGCCATGTCATAAAGTTATGAACCCTGTAATTTATTCAATTTCAGGGACGTCAGGCAATAGATCTGTTACCCCTTTACTCCACTAATTCTGCTTTGGCGAACCTATCTCCGACGCTCACTACACGAATTTTTACCTTGTCTGCAACCTTGCCGTCTTTAACAAATATAATAAATCCCTGGATCCTTGCGATACCGTCTCCTCTATTACTAATTTCTGAAACCTGCACCTCATACTCCTTACCTACTTCCACTGGTTTTGGCCCTGAATTGTAACCTCTTCTATACCCTCCGCCAGAACCTTCTCTTCCTCTACCGTAACTCATTACCTAGTCCTTATCCTTAATCCCTTATAAGAATGAATATGAAGTTAATAACATTGCGATTTAGGACGCCCCGAGGTTCAGAACTTTACTTCTACAGTATGTTTAGTTATTTTACAATCAACTCTGCCAATATTTAGGATATTCCAAATTGTAAAATTACATTGTCATTACCTTGTTACTAGTCGACTTTGTTACTTATCGTAGAGTTGCTATCTAATTCTTTCTATTCCTTGCCCACGTTGTCCTTTCCTCATTTATAGATTCAAATCTTTCATAGATGTGAGGCCGTTTTTTACGCATTCCTTCAATTACTGGTTTCGCCTTGTGCCAAAAAGGAGAGGGGTTAAAGAGATCAAAATACAAGTTGGCATCCATTATTTTCCTGTTTATTAACACTCCGGACAGCTCGAAGAATCCGCATACACTTACAAAGTGAAAACGCTCTCTTGATGCACCCTGATATTTTTCCTCATACTCTTCATAATTTCTTGCATCAAAATCTTCCAAAAACCATAGCAGAGACTCTCTATGAGAATCATAAATTTCATAAAGCTTGAGAAGTAAGTTGCTCTCCTCGAGATCTTCCAATTAAAGTAAATTGCCTTAAATAGATATAACCTTTTGGTAATTTATTGAGCATAACATCCTTCATTACCTACATCCTACACCTGTTTCAATTCCAAGTTAAATGAGGGGACGATTTGTCTGCGCTAGAAGGTGATCACTTTGGTTGCGGAGAGGCGTAGCAGGTGCACCCAAATCTTAGCTATAAGATTGCAACTATGAGGGACTCAACATAAATTATTGAAATACTCATAAGATGAAATGCAGAAAATCATGATCAGTGCACCAGAAAAGACAGCCAAAAAATTAGAAGAAAAACTGAGACATAAATTTGATGTTGCGACAGCTTTAATTGAAAATCATGTCCAGTGTGAAATCTCTGCTAAGATAAGAAACAAGTGGGTCCCGATATGCAGGTTTTTAGCTGAAGAAGACCTTAAGGACATTTTAACAATGTTCGAAGTGAATCTCGAAATAAAAAAGAGATATATCTGAAAAAGTGTACGAGCTATAATCTATTTTGTTTCATGATAAAGACTAATTTGACTTCAATACCTTGTACATTTCGCTTTCGAGAATAAATAACTTAATCGGCTTGATTAGGATATTAAAATTCTTATTTTCGAAAATTGTATTTTTAGATACTTCGTCAATAACAGTATCATAAGCGGTAACTATTAGAATTGCAGCAGATGGGTGCTTTGAGTAAATTTGAGCGGCTGCTTGTATTCCATCATTTTTGCCAGGCAACTTGTAATCTATTATCGTAATGTCAGGTTTTACCTTATCATAGTCTGATGTAATTTCCGAGGCCGATGTGCTAGTTACCAGAACCTGATGACCTCTGTTTATTAAATAATCTTTATAGAGAAGTAAGATATCCTGTTCGTCCTCAATAATCATCACTCTTAGTTGTCGTCTGTTATGCTTGGCAGCCAACTTCATATTCATTGATGGAATCAATATTATATTAACGCATAAGTTGTATTAGATTTATCCACCCCGACACTCTGCCTATCAAAGCCAGCACGATATTCTACGTACATGCTCTATGAATAACACTTTTGGTTACAAAACAACACATTTATGTTAATGGGAGCTAGATAATTCATGCCTAGTTCAACTACGCGTTCGTTTAGAGTAGATAATGAGATTTCCAAAACTCTTGACGAAGAAGCGGAAAGGATGGGCATTTCTGTAAATGGATTGGTAAACATTATTTTAAAACGCTACGCCGAATTTACGAGATTCCTTTCAAAGATAGACCTGGTTGTCATAAATCGCGAGCTTTTAACTTCACTTTTCAATTGCTACGGGGAAGAGGAAGTTTACCAATTGGGGATTTCATTGGGAGAAATTATTCCTCGCGATACTATTCTCTTCTGGAAAAAAACTCTTTCTCTTGAGACTGTTATGGAATACATAGAAAAAATAATTTGCAGGTATGGCTACTTGGGCACTTATGACGAAGTGGTACAGAACGATGTTAGAATAATTGTGATTAGACATAGATTAAGTAAAAAAGGCTCAATGTTTTTTCACGGCTACTTGAAATCAGCTTTTAAAAGTACGCTAAATATCGATCCTATATTTGAATTGACTGATTCTTCAGTTAAGGCACAGTTCAAAAATTAATGAGCTCTTGGAATTTCTGTGCTTGACCATGCAGTATGTAGATAAAATTGAAATCCGATGGCCTAATGACTCACAAACTTGAACTAATAGTAATTCAAATTAGTTACCCACTTGAGTAGTAGATTCAAACATTGTACTTCCGAAAGATCTCACATAAATCATACGTAACAATATGAAATATTAGTGATTTCTAGTCCTTACTATTGCATGAGATGTGGAATGACGTTCATAACCCAAGGCGATCTATATGATCACGAAATTATAGTTCATTTAGAGGACGGATTTCAATGTCAATCTTGCTATTTATTTTTCGAGGATAAAAAGCAATTCACAGAACATGGGAAAATTCACTCTCCCTTCCGCGATATCCATCGGCTAAACAAATTGAATGAAAACCATTTGCGTAAACAGAAAGAACAATCCCATAAGGCAAGGAAACGAAGCAGAGGACCGTACAGAAAATCTTATACTCCTAAAGCTATGTTATTCTAGCCACCTTTGTAGACTACAATGACGAACTGCTTCAATATTTTAGATAGAAATTAAATTGATCTAGAATGAAAAAGGTGTTACGAATGAAAACAAATGACTTTAGGACCACGTATCGTGATTACTTAAGTTCACTCGTTGAACGCAGACTGATTTCTTCGGAGCAATTTGATCATTTTTCAAGAAGAGGTGTTCAATTAATATCTCCTAGCACCGATTTTGGTCTTCATGCATTGGGTAAAATATTACCTGAGATAGTTGTTTCTGCATCCCCTGGGTACATAGAAAAAATGAAGGTTCCGTATCAAGCAACTAGCTTTCTGGCTGCCAAGATAAGAAATGAAAATGAAAATTCCGATACTAAGAATTCTCCAGTACCTTACATTTACAAGCTACCTGGAAAGCCTGGTGGAGGAGTGCCGCTACTTACAGGAGGTAAAAGGAAAATAGGAGATAATGTATTTGCTTCAACACACAGAATTCTAATTGGTTGCAAAGCAGTTGTAGTAAGCGCATTGAATCTCATGGTTAATTACGATAAAATATGGAACTGGAAGTTCTTTGGACGTCATGTAAAAAATACAAGGCCGGATGTTTATCTCGATCTGGTAAGATTACACGATAGAATTGGAAAAGGAAATAGTTACTATCAGGTAATAATAGCAAGATCTGAAAATACTTTTAAGAAATTACAGATAGTGGAACATTACCTTAAGAATAGGATTGCCGTACTAGATCCAGCAAACAGTGAAAGAGCCATTTTCATTACCGACCAGAGCGGCTTTGATTATGCATCAAAATCAATTCGCCAATCAGATCTAATAGATTATATCGTAACTGGCAAAGAATTTAATGTTGTTGAGGGATTGAAAATTCTGAGACGTAAGTATTCTGTCGATATAATGTTGAATGATGGTGGGCGTCAGATGTCAAATGGTATGCGAGATCTAGGGCTTCTTGCGGAAGAGAGAGTAACTCTGGAACCTTTTCCTGGTAAAAAGATAATCCCAGATGCTAGTATGATTGACCCAGGTTCAATAATGGCCATGGACGGCTTAGGTCTGGACGGTAAAGAACTTGAGCATTCAATATTGATTCATTCTATAACAATCGGCAGCGAAAAAGCAAATGTTTACTCTTACCCGCTCGATGAAATGGCAGTTCTTTAAGTTGTAAGGTTTAAGTGGCAGTTATGAAATGGAGGAATTCAAGAATTCCTGGGATTATTCATTGAATTGTTCAAGCATGAAAACTATTTGAAACGACTATCGTAGAATCTATCGAATTTTTGTATCCTCAGGGTAAGTTATTCCTCCCCCAGCAAAAGATTTCTAGCGGCTCACTTCGGAATTCTTACACCAATCGTATAATAATGATTTTGTATCTTTAGTTTCTACAAATATACCGTCAAGAGATACTAAATCAATAAAGTCATCCCTGATCAAAGGAGAATTATTTAATACCACTATAGCCCTTAGACCTGCTCTAAGAGCCGCCTTTACCCCTAAGGGGGAATTTTCAACCACTATGACATTTTTGGAATCGAGGTTAGATTCCTGAAGGAATATCTGGAATGCTTGTGGATCTGGTTTCCCCTGCTCTATGTTATCTGCGGTAAGAATTATTTGGAATAAACTTTGTTGAAATGATCGCTTTAGAATTGATTCTATGTCATGTCTAGCCGACCCACTAGCAATGCCTTTAATGCATGTTAGTCCCTTTACTAATTCTTCTGTGCCAGGATAGCTGTCTACACGATCAATCATTGATCTGAAGATTTGATCTTTCAGTTTGATTACAGACTCTACTTTTGAAAGTTCGTTGTAATTAAAAACCCTAAATATTTCCTTAACTAGATCTACTCCTCGCATACCTTCAAGAAGATAAACAGTTCGTTCATTTACTTGCAATGAGCAAATTTCCATAAATGCTGTTTTCCAAGCCTCATAATGCACAGGCATTGAATTAACTAGAACTCCATCGAAATCGAATATGATTCCCTTCACAGCTACCACCCCACAGTAGATTATTTATTGGTTATTCGTCTAAAACAAGACGGTTAAAAAGAGAACAAAGGAAGATCAGCTAAATATTATTCTACAATGGATTGTCTCGGCACATTCATTCAGTCTGCAAGTCAGAATTATTAATTTTGGAATAAGAACTGAATTTAAGCGATTCAATTGAAGCACACAATCAGTCAGGAATTAATTTCATGTTAACTTGAATCGTAATTAAGGGATGGGAGTATGCAATTCCAGATGTTTTTTAATCATAGTTATAAATAATCAAGAGTATTAACTACTGGATGGTTCAGAATAAAATTGATCTGGGTACTCGTACTAAGGAAGTTCCTTCTGATCCTAAACATGGTAAGAAAGTAAAAATGGGTAGACGTTTGCCAAAAAACTGCAACCTGCGGCCAAAAATGACAGTCTTCTTACATGTGATGACTGTAAGCACAATTGCATAACATACGAGCCCTCACGTGATGGTTTCTGCAATTGCGGCTGCCACCAATAAGATGTTATGAATCGTCACCATTGTCTAAAGTTAAGTTCGAATTTCTTGTCGCATTTGCTACGTAATTCATATCATTTATTGGATAATCAATATCTCTGGTAAAATTGAATCGACCATGCCAAGGTCAAGTGGCCATCTAATCCCTACGTTAATGAAAGTCAAAAATCTATATTCAAATAAAAAATTGGGAAGATCTAGTTTAGGTGAAGTTTCTTTTTCAAGTCTTTTGCTCTGGTTCTAAGAGTTACCTCTGTAACTGAAGACGCAGCGGCCATATCCGATTGCTTTATCTGAAGCCCATTGATTTGCATGGATATATAGAGGACCGCGCCAGCCATTCCCATAGGATCTTTGCCTGCATTGAATTCGTGTTTCATGATTTTTTCCATGAGATGCGTTGCATGTCGAATCACTTTTTCTGGCAGTCCTACTCTGCTGCCAATCTTTTCAATGCACTGAAAAGAATCTATCTGTGGAACTTCGCGACCCAGTGTTAAGACTATGTCACGATATGCTCTCGCAATGGTTTTCTTTCTCACATCTGCAGCGTCAGCAATCTCCTCAATTGTCCTAGATACGCCAGTCTCTCTGCATGCTATATAGACCGAAGCAGCTAAAGTAGATCCGATCATTCTGCCTTTGATGAATCCATCTTGCTGGATTTTTCTGTATATGTAAGCAGCCTTCTCTATTACAGCATAGGGAAGCCCCAATTTGTCCTTGAGCCTATTTAGGAGAGTGAAAGCAGCTCTATAATTTCGAACTGAACCATCTCTAACCTGAATCCTCGCATCCCAAGTGCGCAATCTGTTCATCCTAGTTCGCATATCTAAGTCAATTAGTTGACCACTCGAATCTCTATTGGTTTTTCCTACCTGAGTAGCGAGTCCCATGTCGTGCATGGTAAGTGAAATTGGAGGCCCTGTTCTCTCGTTACTTTTTCCATCCGAAAACGTATTAGAATCTTTTCGGAGGTCCTCTACATAGTCTGCCGCTACTGTTCCACAGTTACTACAGATGATCTCTCCGGACTCGAGATCTGTAACCATCTTCGTTTCACCAAGATTGCATGTTGAACATGTTATTAGATTGTACATTATAACGGGATAATTATTATAATATACGTCGATTATCTATATAAATATTGTACCGCAATCTGAAGAATTTAACCAAAATGTCAGTCCAATTGGTACCAATATCGATAGTCGGCCATTTTTACCAATACTATTCTTGAATCCTTGTTCTATAGCGATATATTTTAAGTCCATCACAACATTCAGGCATTAGTCTAAATTGTCAACTTCTATCTCTGGCGATGACTTGATCTTAGAAATAGATAAAGTACGGTCTAGTATAGTGAATTGCAGCCTATGCAAGCTTCACAAAACTCGGATGAACGCGGTGCCTGGTGAAGGCAATTCTAATGCAAAAATAATGCTTGTGGGCGAAGCTCCAGGCAAGAAGGAGGATGAGCTGGGAAAGCCATTTGTTGGTATGGCGGGGAAAATTTTGGATCAAGTGTTAGACAAGGCAGGGATAGATAGATCAAAAATTTTTATTACTAACGTTGTGAAGTGCAGACCACCAGGAAATCGCATTCCTGACGAGGAAGAAACGACTGCTTGTATCACTAATCATCTGCAAAGACAAATCTCTATTATTCGCCCGCGAGTTATTTGTGTTCTGGGAAGAACCGCACTTGAATCTCTTCTGGGAATGAAATCTATCCTGGCTAACAGGGGGAAAACTGTTTTTCGAAATGATATCAAATATTTTCTCACCATTCATCCTGCTGCAACTATTTACAATGTGAAGTTGCGGTCATATTTAGAAAAGGACATGACAACATTAGCACAGGAATATTTGTGAAGATACTCGAAATTAAAAAGTATCTATCGTCGAATAAACTGGAAAATAGCTTAGGCTAAAAATACGATATCGCGGATTCAAGGAAAAAGGATTGGAAAAATCAATTCCCGGTAGCGTTACCTAATAGTTTTCCGATACCTTCGAGAAGTCCACTAATAGGATTAGATTGATTCCCTGATTGATTCCCTGATTGATTCCCTGATTGATTCGCAGTCTCATTTCCTGTTTGCATCGACTCGTTACCCGTAGTGGTGCTCTCCATAGCTGCTTTTTCAGCCATAGACGCGTTCGGGTTTCCTATAGGGGTTTTGTTCGCCAGAAGTTCAGTATTATTTCCTAGTGATTCACTAAGCTGCTGTGCCGTTCCTATATCCTGGGATGCATTCCCACCCGCTGATTGGGTCGCATTGCCCACAGATTGTCCATAAGTCGAATGTGAAGTAAGAGCCAAGGTCATTGCTACTAGAAGTGACAGTACTGCTATGCTGGTTTTGTTCATATTATTTGACATTACAAAGGTATGAGCTGTAAAATATAAAACCATTACAGGCCTGTCCGTACACTGCGAGATCAGGAAACTGCGAATTATCAATCGCCATAGTACAAGTGCCGTAACAGTCGATATGGCAAGGGAGTAATAACTTGTTAGATAATCTAGATCATTATAAGGTCATCTACAGCTGAAACCATCACTACTGCCTTGACACCGGCTAGAGCCTTTTTCATCCTGTTTACCACTTCTTCTACGTGATCGGAGTTTACCACGGTAGCCACAATTTTTCTTGTATTATAAGCAAGCTCAACCGTCCCGCTTCCTCTGCCTGAAGCAACTCTTTCCTTGTCTTTTGATACACCTTTTACATCATAAATTGTAGCTTCTAGGTTCAATTCTTTCAGAGATGAAATGATATCACCGACACTTTCGGGTTTGACAAGCACTGCAAGTCTCTTTAGTGTTCTAGATGTTTTCGTGGGTTTTTCGCCGTATGATACTTCAAACGGCAAAGTGGAACTTTGACTTACCATTTCTCTAGATACCTGTGAGAAGTATAAAAGTATGATGAAATTTGTTGCTAACATAATGTTTGACCACATTTGCTCTAGATGTATCAAGGCTCGGTTATTAATGGTGCAATGAGCTTACACAACCTAATTGTTAGCCAAGTCAGGTAATCACTTAACGAGACAAGAGAAAATATTAGTCGGTTGAAATGAAGTATTCTCTGCTTATTTTTGCAAGAAACCTTGTGCATTAAGTTCTATTCATTGGACGGGATTACTATGCTCGGTTTGGAGTCGAGTTCTACTTCAAATCATAACAATAGTCTGAATTAGTTGATGAATAAACTTTACTATCGTCTATGCTATAATTATTCGGTGCGCAGATATTAATTTACTTGCAGAAATGAAAAACATTTACCTATCCATTCCTTTTTCCCATGTCCTTATTTTAAAGCTTAGCAATAGGCCAAGTGAATAGGAATAAGATTGTAATCGCTATTTTATAAGAACAAATAGAGAAGTTTGATTTCAGTTTTGGCAGTTCAAGTTAAGCAGTCCCGCCTTAGAATAATAATTCTCCTGGTCTGTTAGATCCGGTAAGGGAAGAAGTCGATCTAATTAGTTCTCTATCGGCGAAATGTAAATCACGTAGTAGTCATTGTAACCATTACTTGGTATCGTGAAGAGGGCATAAGAACCCATCATATCTTTGAGGAATGGCTTCAGATCAGACTTTGTAATATCAACTTTACCGGTCTTTATTACTGACCAACCCCAGTGAGTAGATCCCATCTTCTCATGAGTTATATCAGGGGCTTGAAATGTACCTGCTGCTCCTTCTTTAAGTCGTGAAGCTTTTAAAAATAGTTTGCCAGGAAAAATGGATCTGATCAAACTCTCCATTATCGATGCGGATTCGGAATACAGATAACTCAATCTTGATGATTTATCTCGGAGCTTGCTTCTGAGATCGCCGTTCGCCTGCAGCGCTTATGAAGTGCCTCTGCAGTAATATCAATACCTATTATCCTTATGTATTCCAACTGAAATGTCATGCACGTTTTACAAACAAAGCCTGACAGCCCTAGTACCCGATGTTTGGGGACAACTATATAATTGTCTATCATGTGATTTATTGCTGATTCAGCCAAATTCAGTTTGTCCAATCTACGTCGGTCGGCTGCGTGGCCAGTCGATAGCTCTTGAAGTCTGATGGACCGTGTCATCATCGTAGTAAATTTGTCAGCTGCAGTGATCAGTCCTGCTACATTACCCGGCTTATCCATTCTTCGAATAAATTTGGCTGCACTTTTTTGTCCACTATCGGCGAAAGGGTATCCCAGCGATGGGGGTTTTCGGCAACGGGTCGTAATAATGTTGAGATCTACAATGTTCACGGAAATTCCACTTCCTAGAAAATAGTTGACAACACTGCGGACACCTATATTTTTCTCTCAAGTTGACAGTCACTTTCAGGCCCTTACGGGGACATAAACTCTGAGGTCACGCTTTTGTGGATAAAAAGACGCCAAAATCAACGATTTTAGCCAAAAAATGAGTTCACCCATAGTTTTTTGTCAATTGCTAACCCACCTCAGAGTACGACTATATAAACTACGGAACCTTTAAATTGGTTCGAAATTCATAAGACGATAAGTCGACAAATTTGCGGTATTTTACAAATTTCATAATGATAATGGGGGTCAAAACCCGATGACATTCGGAAAAATAGTAGGACACGACACTAGACGCGGACGAAGAGCCGTAGCCTCTCATTCTAAGAATGACCCGAGCAACCCCGCCTCATTTTCAAGGTATATCCGGAATGAAGGAGCAATGCATCACCTCGAAAGGAAGGAAGCCATACTGCCGTGTGGCTACAAAGTTCGCGAATCCTGGGCTGCCCTACGTAGAAGCTGGCAGGGATTCAAAATTGCCCACAGTATAGGAGATATGGCTAGGAAGAGGCATTACGCGACGTTTATTCATAAAGTTCAGCAGGAGATGGGGATAGCCCTTACCCCTTTCGAGCCAGGTCTTGTTGACGAACAAGAAACGACAACCTCAGAGGGGGCGCTTGAAACCAACAGCGCTGAAGGCGAGTCAACTACAATTGCAGATACCAATATTGAATGGGGCGACGAGAACTTACCTAACTTTGAGGAAATGATGAGCACCGTGGCTGGGAATACCGAAATTCCAGATCCCCGAGAGGAGATATTTGCAAAATATGAAGATCGATCTCAAAGTTCTTGCGAGTACCCTGATCAAGATGAAAGGGATAAAATGTATACGGATGGCGCAAGCGTATATCCAAGCAGAGGGATGTTTGCAACCTATGAAGATAGATTTGAGAGCTCTTGTGATTACGACTATTACGAAAATAATGCTCGTAAAGTGGCCGTCGAAACACATTTAGTACATCCTGAAAATTCGTGCCGAGTCGACCCAGAATTCGAAGCTCACAAACTACAGATTGAGAAGAAAAGACAACTGCATTCATGTTTTTACAAATCAATCACGTTCATTTCGATGATGCAGATTCCACTTAGGTTTCTACGCTTAACATACAAGTCATTAAGGCTGTATAACAAGCCTAATTCCGGCGGGGTTGAAATGAAAAAGATACCTTGTAGTTTGATTTCGTTCCCAATACCTTTTCTGCATGGGTCTGATTACGTCGAATGAGTCAAGTAACTAGTTATTACAAATACCCGCTTGTCCAAGATATATTACTTGTGCGACAATCTTTTAGTATTGACGTTATATTGACTTGGCTTTATAATAATAATTAGGACTAAAGCTTACATTTCACATCCTACGCCATCATTGTTGTTAAGCCATTTGCAGATCACAGTTAGCTGGAGAACTTCGCAAATGACTACCCAAAACAAGCCTCCAATCGCAACATGCTGGTATTAAAATGTGATTTAAACCATCTACGCCTTAAACAGAAAAGTCGGACCCTGCGATTAATGGTGGCAAGGCCCAACTTGTTAGTGTAAATATCTTTGGAGTCTCTAGTTAATAACACTTTGTCAAAATTTTGTCCAGTATTTGATGTTTTATATCACTCTATGAACCAAATGATATGTGTGGGTACACTCTAATTATAAGCGTGCTAAATTGTATATCATGGAAATGGTGGGTAAGATGACTGGACCCTCCCATGTATGTTACTGAAATTCGCTACACACATCTCTTTGAATCGATTACGGTTCTTTGCAATAAATTGAATGATGGTTTACGAAATGCAGTTCTACCAGGACCAGAGTCTAAATGAATGACAAGGAAAGGACAGTACTGCTGGACAGTATCATAAAACTAGCATATACTATAGATGATTTAACTAGAATTAATGCAAATTATCACGATATACTGCCGCAAACATGGTAATTCAAAGACAGAAAGTTTCAACATGATGAAGAGTAAGTGAATGGAAGGATATTTGACTATTACCAATGCGTGTGGATATGTCAATAAGCAGCATGAAATGCTCCAAATGCTCCTGTCCGTATAATACTGTATTACGTATCCAATGTCGTTGTTGTGGTAGTTGATCCATTTCTAGAATATAGGGAATAAGAAGTCTATTTGATTCTAGTACTTCACGAAGTTATCAGATAGAAAATAGTTCTAACCTTTGGTGCAACTTTCAAAGTTTCAAAGATTGGCGAAGTAGTTGCAGATGTTTATACAGGTCTCTCGGTTCATGGGAATCTTGCACTTTTTTTAATGCGAATTTCTCTTTCGATCTTGGTCACCAAACCGAGCGTTTAGTGGACTGGGCGGGATTTGAACCCGCGACCTTTCGGTTGCGAACCGAACATTACTACCCCTGAACTACCAGCCCTTCAATTTGTCTAGGGGTTACTACCCTGATATATAACATGACTATTCCCACAATCCAAGAAGGATAAATTAATACAAAGTTGGTAAAATTATTGGCTGTCTGCATAACAGTTTCCCTGGATCGCATTTAACTATATTGGCATGAAGAGGGATTAGCTTTTTGGCCTAAACATTTGGTCTACCAGAATTATGCTCTTCTATGATCGTTACCAATATTAACTTACTATACATCGATATTCAGGATTTAAATGCAAAAGAGTTATATGAACAGGATTTGGCATTAACTAAATCTACCTATGGAGCCATCAAATCACCTTGAGATAATTATCAGAAAAACCATTCCACCGGATATTCCAAAAATAGTTAATTTGCAAAAGGAATCTTTCCCTTACCTGGCAAGATATGGAAATATTTGGCATCCTGATGAGCTTGAAAATCATCTTAAAATTTTTCCAGAAGGACAGTGTGTAGCAGATTTAGATGGCCAAATAATAGGATCGGCTAGTAGCCTAATTGTCCGATTGGAACCTGAATATGCAGATCATACTTGGGAGCAGATCACCGGCAACGGAATGATGACAACGCATGACCCAGGTGGTGACAGCCTTTATGGGGCAGATATTTCTACACATCCAAAGTACAGACACGAGCACATAGGGAAGAGACTGTACGATTTTAGGAAAGAGACCGTAATCAAATTCAATTTGCGCCGCATGATAAGTGGTGGAAGACTTTTCAATTACTGTGATTATGCAGACAAAATGTCAGCTCCTGAATATGCCCAAAAAGTTATTGCTCATGAACTACGAGATCCCGTTCTTTCATTTGAGCTAGAAAACGGGTTCAGTTTTATCAAAGTGATGCCTAATTATTTAAATGATGTACGTTCACTAAATTATGCCAGTTTCATAGAATGGCTCAACCCTGACCACTCTTCTTCTGATAAATTATGAAGGTTATTGATTGCCATGTTCATCTTAATAATTACCAAACAAATGAGTATTCTAAATTAGAAGACCGTTTAGAGAAACTGCAACAATTTATGGACGACTACAATGTAGAATTATCCATAATCCTTTCTTCTTACATCGCGACTAATCAGCGACCTTCAGTACAAGAACTGCTTCAGTTAACCCGAAAATACGAAAATTTGAGGTTAGTCGGTGGTTTTAGTATCGACAATCATATAGGAGAAGATTTTCAAAATTACAAGAGGTGGCTCAGTGAGAATGAATTAATTGGAATAAAAATCTATTGCGGTTATGAACCTCACTTTCCATCAGATCAAAGATATCAAAAGATTTACGATCTTTGTACCGAGCTTAAAGTACCTGTTATGATGCACTGCGGAGATACATTTTCTAACAGCGCCAAGCTCAAGTATGCTCATCCTCTTAATGTGGATGAGGTTGCAACAGACAATCCTGATTTAAAGATCATCATTTGTCACTTAGGCAATCCGTGGATTCTTGACTGCCAAGAGGTACTTTACAAGAATCAGAATGTTTATGCTGATATATCAGGTCTCTTCTTTGGTCCTTCAGCTGAATACTATGAAAAAAAAATAATTGAAAGAATAAAAGAATTACTCAGTTACACATCCAGTCCTCATCACTTACTCTTTGGAACTGACTGGCCAATATCCGATGTAAAAGCAAGCTTCAAATTAGTAGATAAATTGTCATTATCTGACCAAGACCACAATTTACTTATGTACGGTAATGCAAGCAAGTTGTTCAAATTGTAGAACTTTATCAGAGTTCAATTGCGATCCCAAAACTAGCAGCTTTTCTCATTATCCGAGGTCAAATTACAGTCAAATATGCTCATTTTATGATAGAATGTGATTAATCAAGTGCCAGGTTCTGGGTGGTATGTCTCAATTTGAATTGTTATATTGCTTATTCCATACTTGTTTTCTATGAGAGCATTTATCTCTCTCAAAATTGCTTGCGATTTGGTTGGATCAAAAACAACTACGTGGGCAGATAAGGCATTTATGCCAGAAGTAATGGTCCATATGTGTAATTTGAAAACTCCAGTTACGCCCTTTACTTGCATTATTGCTTTTTTAACTTCATCATGCGAAATCTCTGGAGGCACTCCTTCCATGAGTATATGAACTGACCTTTTCATGAGGGACCATGTGCGAGGAAGAATGAATAACGATATAGCAATGCTAGCTATTGGGTCTGCCAAATAGAAGTTTGTAAAGATAATAATCAAAGCAACGACTAATACACCCGCGGAGCCTAAGGTGTCGCTGTAAACTTCCAAGAAGGCTCCCTGCATGTTCAAATTTTCTACACGTCCCTCCGGATTGGCTATCTGTGAACTAGACAAGATCCTAAGCGAAATGAGATTTACAACGAGTCCTATACACGCAACTATTAGCATTGGTAGACCAATTACTTCAACGGGTTGGAAAATGCGCTGATAGGCCTCATAAATTATGTAAACTGATATTGAAATTAGAATAACACTATTTGCTAATGTCGCAAGTATCTCCAATCTATAGAATCCGTATGTTCTCTGAGGAGTTGCAGGCCTTCGAGTAAAGCTAATTGCTAAAAGAGAGAGAGATAGACCTGCCACGTCCGTTAGCATGTGACCAGCATCTGCAATGAGAGCAAGACTCCCAAAAAGAAGACCTCCAATAAGCTGAACTACAAAAAATGATGCTATTAGAATTAATACGGTCCTTAGCTTCCGTATCCTTTCTGCAACGGTTTGCTTTTGCTTCTCCAATCGTAGATCTGTGATAAATTGAAATACTTCTGCATTTAAGTTTCTAACGGAAGCCTAACATAAAGAAATTTCAGAGATTACATTTCACTGGTTTATTACCCGGCAGGCTTTTCATATAATGACCATTTTTTGTTTGTAACATGTTGGCTGGATCTTGGAGATTCTGCTATGACATACTACGTTATCCTGAAAAACAAAAATGAAAAGGGCAAAAATTAGTATCAAGAATATTTTCAAGCAACGATCTACGGACAAATCATTAAAAGGAATGTAGGTTCAACACCAACATGAGTGAGAATACTGAAACGGAGAGAGATGAAATTAAGGATGAAACCCATGAACTTCAGGATGCTGAGCAGGATGATCTTGAGGAAGAAGACGATGTAGAAGAGGATGGATGATACCTAAGAATAAATATCAGCAATCCGAGATATCTTCTGCGGCTCAATCACAAATTGTGAATTTACAATGTTCCTATATTTGCCTATTTTCAAATAGTATGGAGATTATTCAAAGAAACAAATGATCATGTTTATTCGACACGTAAAATGCTTTGATAAACGCCTATCAGTTGTTTAGCATCAGGTAAATTATTTTCGCTTCTTGGGTCGTAGACAACGGATATTACAAGCAAGTAATACCCTGCGTCAGGAATATCTAATCTCAGAATATTATTGGCAGACGACGATTTCTTCGAGACCTTATCGTGCAAGAGGGGAAACTCGGCTATCTTTTCTGTTGACTCTACCTGCCTCAGCGTTCCATTTGCGTTCACCACCGCCTTCACAATTTCTGCTTTGGCTATATCTGGCACAGAACCTCCAGTTATTTGGACTCCGAGAGTACCATTTGATGTTGTATTTATCGTGTTTAACGCTATTGTGACTGATGTTCCTCCAGAAAGGTTCCCTAGAAGAAATTTGTCAGAGATGATATTCATTAAAGGAACAGATTTAACTCCCGTCCATGTTATTGATCCCTCAGTCTGACTTTCCAGCGTTTCGTTCTTTACGATATTAATTCTAGGCATAGAGACTGGGGTAAGATTTCCTCCGGTGTCCGCGACATAATCCATTGTGCAATTACAGTCGCTCGCCAATGAAGGTTGATTCAAATACCACGAACTGTATTCGTTTAGAACTATCAAGATGGCAATTATTCCAAAGCACATAACTATTGCCACTGCAAGAAATTCATTTCCAATACTATCTTTCATCAAGAATTTCATTTTCGATTCAACTCACTGTATAACATGCCCTTCATATCCATTCTACTTCTTTGTGTATTTCTTACTCTATTTATTAACCAGCCGCTGGTACGATCCTGTAAATACTCCCACGTGCAAATGAGAGGATATACAAATATCCATCAGGCCCTATCTCCATATCAGAGATTCCACCAAAGTCGGACGCGAAGATCAATTCCCTTGTTTCGGCGTCAGTATCAGCTACTTTATCTGCAACTACTCCGGAAAGCACCAAACCAGTTCTAGTTGAATTTAGTTTGAAATCATATATTCTTCCATGGTGAACATCAGATACAAAAAGATCATTTTCATATTCTTTTCCTAATTTGTCAGTATTAAGGAACTTTAATTTTGTTGGTCCTACCGTGTCAATCCAGGTGAACTCAGGATCTCTGTATTTGCCTCTCCCGTCAAAGTAAACCAATTGAGAAAAATCAAAATCCACTGGTGCCTTGCCCTGTATTTTAGACCAACCACTATTGAAACCGGGCTCAACTAGATTTATCTCATCCGCGGATCCGGCACCGTTTTCAGTATCCCATAATTTACCACTAAGAGGATCGAAATCTAGCCCATAACTATTGCGAATTCCATAACCATAATACTTTCTAGCCGGCCCGGTATCACCAATTATGTTCTGAATTGGTTGACCATCTTGAGAAATCCTAAGTATGCCACCAGTCCCATCTGGAGGACCACCAATATCAATATTCTGGGTCTGGGTTGTGTGCCCATCTACATCGCCAATTGGAACATAGAGGTTCCCAGCTGAGTCCATTTCAATTGCTCCGCCGTTATGCCTTGGACCTGGAGTGGCTGGTAGATCCAGCAATAATTTGGGACTAATCAAGCTGTTATTTTCGAGATTGTATCTGTATAGTCTATTTGAGACTACAGAATTACCACCATTAGTAGAATTATCAACTTCAGTATAATACAAAAAAACATTGGTCTTGGAACTTTCATTCTTAGAAACAGCTACACCAAGGAGCCCCCTTTCTACTTGTGAAGCGGTTTTTACTTTGAGTTGAGGCTCTGATAGAATATCCCCATTTGTGATTCTTGTGACAGTCCCTTTCTCCTTTTCCAATACTATAATGTCATCAGGTCCCAAAAAGGCCATTGTTGTCGGGAAATCCAAGTTTTCTGCTACGACTTCGACTTTCAATTTAGGGTCTGCTACAATTGGTGTGCCAAGACTCTTGTCAAAAAGTGAGCCTGGAATTTCCCTGGCAGTAGAGGGAGGTTGTGATTGCGCAAAGATAATTAGTACATTGCTGACTACAAGTGTTCCCAATATTGAGAGCAAAATTAAAGATGCGGTAATCAAAGGTAGCAACAATTTCATATTTTCTCAAGACCTCTCTGGTACTAGGATATTAAATGTGTTTAAGCACGCCCTTGAGGGGGAGTTAATCGAATAATTTGATTTGAATATTAATAGACCAGAACAATCAATCAACCAATCTTAAATGATGGGACCAGGACAACCAGGATGCTAGCATGACTTTGAAATAATTGATTAATTATTCCGATCTAGTTGAATAGAACCAACAACTGACATACAAGGATTTCTAAGGGTTTTCATCATTTACAAATTCACAATTTACTGCGATGTCGTGATCGGTCCCAACATTAATGTGTGCAACATCATTATCTCCAAGACCACAATCGATTCTATCTCTGCCACCATCCGGGTTGATATTCTGGAATCCTTGTCCATGGCTGATTTCGTCTCTCCCATCCCCTCCACGAATAGTGTCAGCCCCAAAACCACCTGAGAGTCGAGAAAGACCTGGACTACCTGGACCGCCATCGACGACGTCATCTCCACTATTGCCATTCATTTCATCACTCTCCTCTCCTCCACGCATGTTGTCATTCCCGTCTCCTCCTCCCATGCGGTCATGCCCGCCGCCTCCAACCATAACATCATTGCCTTCCTCGCCAAGCATAAAGTCATCGTCTCCATGGCCGAACATAAAATCATCTCCTTGGCGACCGAACATTTCGTCACGACCACTTGAACCAGTCATAGTGTCACCACTTGTGGTTCCAATACATTGGGCGGGAAATGGTAGACATATGATGGTTGCTGCCGACGCATTCATTTCCCCACTGAAACCACCTATTACTAGGCTAAAAGTTCCGATCGATGTCATTAATACCGTAATTGCCAAAATTGGGATACGAGTAATTTTCATTGATTAACGTGTGCAGGAGAATGTATTAAGTTTTTTTTGGAATCTACATAAATTCTAATTATTTAAAGTGCTAGGACAATTAAACAAAATATGGATTACGAGTAAAGTCCTGGCCCTTGTTTTGGACTGTAACAATAAGGATCGTGAAAAATTATTAAAACATAATTGTAATATTACTTAGGTCAAGGGGTAGCTAGGAATTTGATACTCTTTCTTGGAGAAGTCACATAGCAGCAAACTTGGTTCGTGTTTATCATATTCACTTTCATAACTATCGTCTATTTGCTGCAGCATATCGATTTTAGTTTCAATATCTTTATGACTTGGAACTGGGTTATTGCACAGGTCACACCTCTTGGCCAATTTAAATCTGCGTTAAAAACATGGTCCAGTTTCGTCAACCTTTACATCATAAAACCTGTTCTCTTATCTTGTGAGCATTCAATATTTCCCTAGATTCAAACGTTTTACCACAGATTAGGCAAGTGAAATGTTTACTGGTGTTAATTCTTAATCCGCCACTTTCAGGCATTTACCTGAATAAGGAGCAGCCTACCCTTTAAGTAATTCGTAATTGCTCAAATTGTTGAGCAAACTTAATGTTGACAATTTCTCTTCCCAACTTAGTGAGGGAATATCTGTCATGTTTGTTATTCTTCTTAAGCCATTTATTTTCAATCGCAAAGTCAATACAGTGAATGAATTGTTTTGAATAACCATCGTTAATAGGTAGGTAGTTACACACTTCTTCAATCGATAGGCCATCATTCAGTTTAGTACACACAAAAGCAATTGACTCTAAAATATGGTTCGTGTTTGCGTGTACAACCTAATATTTTGATCAATTTGTTTCATATATAAGGATGATCTTACTATTTTTAATCAGATCTGCCAAATTATGAGTAAAAAAGCATCAATTTATGGCAATATTTTGCATCTATGTTATAGGTTGTACTTTTGTATGAGGCTCCGCTTGCCGCTCATCCAAGATATGAGAGTAGCTCTAGCGTCTAAAACCTCAAATAGTTCGAAACAGTATAATATTAACTCACAATTTTATGTTAGTCCCTTGTGAGCCGCTGCTATGGGGGGCGATCGGCGAGGCTAGCCGAATAGTAAACATAGCAGCGTAATAACTTATGGTTCAACATTTATGAGAAGTAATTATCAAACGACATTGGTGGGCTAGGAACTAGAGAAGAAACCTAACCCACCAACCAAGCCAAAAAGGTATGGAGTCTATTGACTTGATGTAAAATAATGGACTCCAAATTATATGAAGGTTAACAGTAGTGTGCTACTGATTTGGATGTTTGGTCCAGTTGTGAACTTCTAGTGATGCTATGCTAGCAAATTCCATGCCACATTTATCACAATGATATTGCGCTATTGTGCTCATAGTAATTAATACTCACTATTGTTAAAAAGGACGTTAGCGTGGCTTATGAATTGCCTGTTGAATTGGGGTTCTGTTATGAATTGACTATATCAGACAGTTTACGATATCGGAGGCATCCACTCGCTTACCGACAAATTTCCCATTTTCTTGGTCTGCCAGGATCAAGAACTTGCCTCTGCCAATATGTTTCAAACTAACCCTGACTCTTTTTCCCCCTCCAATTCCACGGTACACCAAGACGAGTACTTGTCTCCTGAGGGATTTGTTTCCATCATTTGTTTACATCATTAAACCATTTAATATTTTTCCGCTGCTTAGTCTATGTCAAACTTTCTATTTACTGAAAAAGTTGGACCTCTGTAGTAATGGTTCCAATGCTTGAGGTCCAACTTGTGCCTTATACTGAACCTCTATTAAGCTAACGAAGAATATTAACGGTATTCCTAATAGTTCACTTACCCTCTATGACTACTACGGACGTGAGAATGACAATACCGATGTACATCAAAATTATCAAAAATTAATAAATTTTAGATTTTAGAAAAGTTGGGTTGGTTGGTAAATGAGAATATTTGTAACCAACCCAACTGTGGATTTGATTGCGATCTGAGATTCTGCACGTTACAGTAGTAAATCTAACTATTTGAGGTCTATGTATATAGTTCCCTTTCCAATAAGAAAGAACTTTGATTAATGAAGTATTAGATAAAGTGCAATCTCTAAAACGCTATTCTTAGCGACTGATAAAAGGAGAAGTACTAATACTAAAATCGGTATCTTCAACT